>PMIZ01000187.1 GCA_003157225.1 Actinomycetota bacterium
GAATCCCCTCGAGCCGGTGGTCGCCCGCGAAAAAGAGGTGGCCGTCGGTGGGCGGAGTGAGCCCCACGTCACTCCCTGTAGTTGACATATTGCAGAGGCATCCCGAAATCGGTTTCCTTCAAGGCGTGGATGGCGTCCTGAAGGTCATCCCGCTTCTTGCCGCTGATGCGCACCTCGTCCCCCTGAATGGCGGCCTGCACCTTAAGCTTGGTCTCCTTGACCAGCTTCACCACCTTGCGCGCTGTCTCGATATCGATGCCGGTGTGGATGGTAATCGTCTGGCGGAGCATGTCTCCCCCGGCCTTCTCGGAAGGGCCGAAGTCCAGCGCCTCCGCCTCTATGGAGCGGTGCACCACCTTGGCTATGAGCATGTCCTTGATGGCGCGGAGCTTCATGTCATCCTCGGNNCTCCTGCATATCGACCCGGCTGACGATGTCAAAAGACGGCATTCTTCGTTCCTCCTTGCGGCGGGCGGCCTCTATAGAAAGGATACCGCAGGGCACGGACACCGAGAGCGCGGCGCCAGGCTCCAACGGCGGCGCCCGACCCGCGGCGCCAGCCCAGCGGTATCCGTCAGCCCGAATCGCCCGGCCGGTCCGGCAGAAACGGGATGCCGTGAGGGCCGTCGGCAAGATAGGCGATGGTCGCGGGAGCGCCCGTTTCGGCTTCGGAGGCAGCACACGCCCGACCCACCGCAGCCGCCACGAAGCTGGCGACGCTCTCCCCGGCCCCGCACCCCTCGAGCAAGCCCGACCATGGCGGTGGGTAGACGCAGGCGAGCGTCGGGTAGTCATCCGGGGACGTCTGGGGGCTGAAGTAGTAGATGTGGTCGCGAGGCACTCGGGTCAGCAGTTGGGCCCAGACCTGAGCCCCCCACTGGTCGTGCGCGAATTGCCAGTCGTCGGCCTGGATGGCCGTCAAGAACGCCTCCGGGCCGACCTCGGCAAGAAGCCTCAGCAAACGCCGGTACGACGAAGTCCCGACAGGGTCGGGGTCGGTGGTGTCGGCAGCGATCACTACATAGCCGCCGTCCCTGACCGCCTTGGCCGCCACCGCCGCGGCCTTCTCCGCCTGGTAGTGGTTCACGCCCACAAAGCCGCCGTGGGCGATCACCACGTCGTAGCGACGCACCAATCTGATGCCGGCGAAGTCGCGCACGTGGTCGAAAGCGGCGAGGTGCGCCCGCTCCATGTCTCCGGCGAAGACACCGGCCACCTTCCCGTCCTGACGCGTGGTGACGTTGAGGATGATATCTGGAGGAGCCATCCCGGCGATCTCCAGGGCGAGAGCATGGCAGGGATTGCCGTCGAGCAATAGGTCGGTGGCCTTCGGGTTCATGAGCGTCTTGGCGCCGTGGAAATCCCTGACGCTCTGCACGCCGACGAGACCGGGGCAGATGCTCTTTCTTCCGCCGGACACCCCGGCCATGAGGTGCGGTTCGACGAGCCCGGTGAGTATCCGGAGGTGGGCTTCGACGTACTCCCGGTTGAGAGTCACGTCGGCTCCTCCGAGCGTGCGGCCGACCAGGACCTGGGACCCGCGGTCGGCCGCGTCATGGCAGCGCACCCGCACGCCCGCCTCGCGGATGGCAGGGTCGAAGAGGTCCCATATCTCCTGCTCAGTCATGACCCGGTGCGTCCCGCTGGCGACCAGGAGGGTGATCCACTGGGGGCCGATCCCCGCCGAGAAGAGCTCCTCGAGCAGAGGTTTGAGGATGCCGCCTTCACCCGCGTAGGGAACCGGCCGCGTGCTGTCCGACACCACCACGACCACAGCAGGCGGTTCGGGCGCCGAGGTCTCGAGCGCCTTGCGACACAGGCTGGACAGCGCCGGGCCGCCGATGGGAGCGGAGAGCGCCCGCTGCACGGCTTCGTACACGTGCGCAACCGGCTCGGGCTCATGGGTGCGCAGTACGTCCGTGCCTAGGGGAAGCTCCAGATCGGCCGCGAAGGATCGCAGTTCGAGGTGGACGCGCACCGGGCTGTCCTCCACGGCCGACATCAGTCCGCCGTCGTCCCGAGAGCTTCGGCCACCTTGCCCCAGTCCTCGTAGAGCGAGCTTATCTCCCCCGCCAAGACGGCGGCCTCATCTTGGGCCGACAACAGCAGTTCGTAGTCCGAAGCGTGTGCGGGGTCACTCATGAGCAAGGCTAGCTCCTTCTGTCTCTCTTCGGCGGCCAGGATGCGCCGTTCGATCTTGCGGTAGCGACTGCTCAGCTCCTTGCGCTCTTTGTAGCCCGGCTCGACCGTCTTGGCGGCTCCGGCTACCGGTGGTACCGGTGCGCCAGCCGCCTCCAGCAAGGCGCTCGACACCGAACCGCCCTGGACGCGCCGCGAGAGCGAAGCCGGCCCAGACTGCGTGGGCGACGCAGGGGGCGCACCTGGCTGGCCGGCTGACAGTGCCGCCCCCACGGCACCGGCCGCGTCCGGTTCCTGGGCCTTCTTCCACTGGTAGTACTCCCAGTCGCCGGGATAGTGCGTCAGCCGCCCGTCGCGCACCTCGATGACCTTCGTCCCGATGGCGTTGATAAGGTGCCGGTCGTGGCTGATGAAGATCACGGAACCCTCGAACTGGCGGAGCGCCTCCGTGAGGACGGCGCGCGAGTCCATATCCAGGTGGTTGGTCGGTTCATCGAGCAAGAGTAGCCCCGCCGGGTCTATCAGCATCTTGGCTAGAGCAAGACGAGCTTTTTCCCCACCGGAAAGCACGCCCACCTTTTTGGTGACGTCGTCCTCGCCAAAGAGGAAGGTGCCCAGGTAGGAGCGCACCTCGGGCAGGCGTCCGGCAGGCGCAGCCACCTCCTCCATGGTCTTGAGAACCGTGCGCCCGGAATGCAGCACCTCCAACTGATGCTGGGCGAAGTACTCGCGCCGCACGTTGTGCCCCAGGACCACGGACCCTCCGTCGGGTTCGATGACTCCGGCAAGTAGCTTGAGCAGGGTCGACTTGCCGGCACCGTTGGGCCCGACCAGAGCGATCTTCTCACCCCGCTCGATCACCAGATCGAGCTTCTTGTAGACCACGTTGTCAGAATAGGCTTTGCGCGCGTGCTTGACTTCGGCCACTACCCTGCCGGTGCGCGGAGGCTGGGGGAAACGGAACTTGATGGTCTTGCGCTCCAGCGAGGGTGCGTCTATCCGCTCGGTGCGCTCCAGTTTGCGGATCCTCTGCTGGACCTGCTTGGCCTTGGTGTTCTTGGCCCGGAAGCGGCGGATGAAGGCCTCAGCTGAATCGATCTCGCGTTGCTGGTTCTTGGCCGCGTTCACCAGAGCCTCGTATCGCTGCTTCTTCTCCTCCTCGAAATGGTCGTAGTCACCGGCGTAGAGGTCGATGATGCCGCGATCCAGATCGGCAATGTGGGTCGCCATGCGGTTGAGAAAGTAGCGATCGTGGCTGATGACGATGAGCGACCCGGGCCAGGTGAGCAAGAACTGCTCCAGCCAAATGAGGCTCTCCAGGTCCAGGTGGTTGGTGGGCTCGTCCATGAGCAACAGGTCGGGCTGCTCGAGAAGCAGTCGCGAAAGCGCGACGCGCATTCGCCAGCCACCGGACAGCTCGGCGATGGGTCGGTTGAAATCGTTGTCTTTGAATCCCATGCCGCGCAGGATGGACTGCGCCCCCGTTTCGAGCTCATAGCCGTGAACGCTCTCGAAGGCGGTCTGAAGAGCGCCCAGCTCGTGCAGGAGTTGCTCGGGGTCGATGACGTCGGCAGGCAGGTGTGATTCCGGCGCTTCTGCTCCGTACGCCTGGCTGATCTGCTGGCTCAACTCCGCGATGCGCCGCTCGGCGGAGAGCACCTCGGCATGCGAGGCGAGCACCTCGTCGATCACGGCGTGATCGGCAATCTCCTCGATCTCTTGCGGCAGGAAGCCCATACGAAGGTCCTTGCGCGCGCTGATCTCGCCCCCGTCGAGCGACATCTCCCCCACGATCAGCCGAAGGAGCGTGGTCTTGCCGGCCCCATTGGGCCCGACCAAACCGAGCCGCATGCCCGGTTTGACGTGCAGGCTGGCCTCGTCGAGAAGCACCTGGCTGCCGAAGGACTTGGAGATGTCGGTGAGATGAAGCATCGGCGGGTAGGATAGCAGTCCCGAAGAAACGGCCCCGGTCACTCGTCCCAGAACAGGCCCTTCCCCGAAGGCGCTGCAAGTCCAAACCCTTCAGCCGACTCCAGCAACTGCCGGATGGCCCGCTCGCCCTCTTCGCCGTAGTCCACCGTGAAATCGTTCACGTACAGTTCGATGTGGGCGTTGCATACGTCCGCATCCATCTCCTGAGAGTGTGCCCGTACGTAGTCGGTCGCCCCGTCCGGATGGCTGCGCGCGTGCTCCACGCTCGTGCGCACAGTCAACTCGACCGCGGCCTTCGTCTCGGCCGGCAGGCTTCGGGACACGGCGATCCCGCCCAGTGGAATGGGCAGCCCGGTCGTCTCCTCCCACCACGCCCCCAAATCGACCAGCCGGCGCAGCCCGTAGGACCCGAAGGTGAAGCGGCCCTCGTGGATGATCACTCCGGCGTCCACTTCCCCGGCTGCCACGGCGGGCATGATTCGGTCGAACGGCATCACCACCGGCTGCCGCAGACCGCCGGTCAGCAGTCCTGCCAAGAGTGCCGCCGTGGTGAGCTCGCCGGGAATGGCAACCCGCGCGTAGGCCAGCTCGTCGGCAAGAAGGGCGGTGCGGCCGACAGACGGCGCCGGATGCAAGCGCGAGTTCTTCGGTGCGACGATGAGCGGACCGCAGCCTCTGCCCATGGCGCCCCCCGAATGAAGCAGCGCGTAGGACTCGCGGAGATGAGCAAACGCGTACATCGAGACCTTGACGACTTCCGCTTCTTCCCCCGCGGCACGCTGGTTGAGTCCATCGATGTCCTCGAGCTCCTCCTCGACCGCGGGCGCACCGGGGAGCAGGCCACGGACCCAAGCGTGGAAGATGAAGGTGTCGTTGGGGCAGGGAGAGTAAGCGAGCCGCAGAGGGACGTCTTCCCATGCATTCACGCTAGCCTGAGAGTCTGAGGTCATGCGCTCAGTCCCCTCCGAAGGCCGCTACCACGGCGAGGGCCGCTTGGGCTGCCGCCGCGACTGCCCGCTCCACTTCCCACGAATCGCGATCCCGATCGGTCACCAGGTTGCTGATGCCTCGTATCTCGAGGAAGGGAACTCCATACAAAGCCGAGACGTGGGCCGCGGCCGCTCCTTCCATCGACTCCGCCAGCGCGCCCCAGCGGCAGGCGACCAACTGTCCGTCCGCTCGCAGGCCGGTCGCGCAGGAGGAGGTGACACATGGCCCCAGCAAGACATTGGGCCGCGCCTGCAGCGCCTCCACAGCGCCTCGCTCGGCTACGGACGCGGCAGCCGCGATCACGTCCCGGGCGGCCTCGGCCAGCGAAAGATCCAGGGGGAAGACCCCGCCCAACTCAGTATCTCCGGACCGCGCGATAGGAAGACCGAGTTCGGCCGCCGACAGCCAGCCGGCCGGGCTGGAGCTGCCCGTGTCGGCGTAGGTCTCATTGGTGGCAATGACGACATCCCCCACCTGGACCGAAGCTCCCGGTCCGCCCTCGGTGAAGGCGCCGGCGATGCCCACCTGCAACACGAGTTCAGGGGGAGGCAACATGGCCTGCAACAGGCAGGTGAGAAGGTGGGCCGCGTTCGCTTTGTCGCAACCGGTGACGCCGAGAACGACCGGCGCCGCAACGTACAGCCTCTTCGTCGCCAGCGTGTGGCTCTCTTCCATGATCAGTGCCTCCCGCAACGGCTCCGCCTCCGTTTCGGTAGCGGTCAGCACGATGGCCCGACAGCCGCGCGTGGCTTCGCGCAGGGACTGGCAGCCCACGAGCTCCACTAGGCGCCTTCCAAGAGCAGCAGGTCGGGATCCTCGAGGTAGCCGATCACCAGATTGAGGAAACGCGCCGCTTCGGCGCCGTCGATGAGTTGATGATCGAAGGTCAGTGACAGGGGAAGTGCGAGGCGGGTCACTATTTTGCCCTCGCGGACGACGGGCACGTCACGGACCCTCCCCATCCCCAGAATGGCCACTTCGGGGTAGTTGATCACCGGGGTGGCGAACAGTCCGCCTATGGCCCCGTAGTTGGTGATGGTGAACGTGCCCCCATGAAGCTCCTGCAGATCGATTCGGCGTTGCTCGGCCCTATCCACGAGGTCGATGATTTCGGCGGCGATCTGGAAGATGCTCTTCTGGCCGGCGTTCTTGATATTGGGCACCACCAGCCCGTTCTTGGTGTCGATGGCGATGCCTATGTTGTAGTAGCGCTTGAGGATGAACTCGTCACCGGACTCCTCGAGAACCGCATTCAACCGCGGAAAGCGCATGAGCGAGGCAGTGCAAGCCTTGATGGCGAAGGCAAGGTAGGTCAGCCGCACCCCTCTCTCCGCCGCTATGGTGCGCTCCTTCTCACGGATGCGCTTGATGATGGTGACGTCGGCCTCGTCTGTGGTGGTCACCTGAGCCTGCTTGGCAACCGACTCCGACATGCGCTTCGCCATGGTGCGCCTGATGCCGCGGAAAGGCACCCGTTCGATAAGCCCAGAGCCGTCCTGTTCGACCGTGCCCCCCATGAGAGGCTGAGCGCCGCCGACCGAGCCGGCGGGAGCACCTGGCGAGACCACGGGAGCTGGACTCGGGGCCGACAACGGCACGGGGGGCGCCTGCGCCACGGGGGCGCTGGACGGAGCGGCGGGCGCCTGCGCTGGGAACGCGGCCATGGCGGCGGTGGCTCCGGCGAGCGGCCGGCCGTAGGCGGCCGCCTCAGCCGCATCCTCCACGTCCCGCTTGAGGATGCGACCATCCGGACCCGTGCCCCTGATGGCGGCGAGGTCCACACCGAGCTCGCCGGCCAAGGCTCTCACCGAGGGCATGGCCAGCGAGCCGGGGCCTGTGCCGGCCGGGGCCGGGGCCGCCGTCCCCGCAGCTTGCGCCGGGGTCTCGTCTTCCTCAGGCGCCTCTTCGAGCCGCCCCACGACCGACCCTGTGTAGGGTACGTCTTCGGCGGGCAACTCCGCCTGGGCGCCCATCTGGGCAGGAGCCGGCGGCGCGGGTGCCGCGGGCGGCTGAGCCGCCGCGGCCGGCGCCCCCGCACCTTCCTCTATGGTCACCAGTACGTCACCGACCTTGATGACGTCGCCCTCGGCGCCGTGGATGCTCGCTATCCGGCCGGCTTTGGGCGACGGCATCTCCACCACCGCCTTGTCCGTTTCCACCTCGGCGAGGGTCTGATCTTCGGCGACGATGTCACCCTCCTTCACCTTCCAGGCAAGGAGCTCCCCCTCGGTGATGCCTTCGCCGACGTCAGGGAACCTGAACTCGTAGGCCATGGCTGTCTCTCCTTCCTCAGGTCGCCGGCCTGTCCGCCTCCACGTGCCGGGCCACGTTGCCGGCGCGCAGCTTGACCATCTGCTTCCGCAGCTCTTCCTCGCTCATGAACTCGTCGTCGGCGACCCGGTCGCGGTGCACCATCTCGTCCAGATGGCGCATAAGCTTGGCCGACGGACCGCCTTCCGTAGCCTTGTAGCCCACCAGGAAGAGGTCGTAGACGTAGATGAAGTCGGGCAGGTTGAGCANNGCCGCGAGCCCCAGGCTGTGGGCAGCCAGCCACATGTACATGAAGGCGTTGCTCAGCGACGACTCGAAGATCGAATCCCCCTTCTGTTTGGCATATCTCGCCGCCATCGGCAGCCCCACGCGCCGACGAGTGTCGCCCATGACGAGGATGTTGACGGGAGCGAGCGGGGAGTCCCAGCGACCGTTGGTCTCGATGCTCCACGGCGAGCCCTGCCACTCCTCCCGTGTCGCCTCCAGGGCGAAGAAGTCGCTGTTCTTGTAGTCGTCGACGATCTGCTTGATGGCGGTCCGCAGGCCCAGGTCCTTCACCACCAGCAATTCCACTGGCTGCATGTTGAAGCCGGTAGGCGCCCAACGCGCGGCCTCGAGCAACTTGTCCACCAAGAAGTCAGGGATCGGGTCCGGCTTGATGGCGCGCTGCGTGCGGCGGTCTTTGACCAACTCAAGGAACTCCTCGTACTGCACGGCGAACTCCTTCTTCTTTCTCTCTTTAGAAATCCGGAAGATTCTTGACCGTTTCCATCACCGTCTCCACATCGGGCTGATAGTAGTCCTCGAGCTTCGCGAGCGGCGGGATGGTGTCGAACCCGGTGATCCTGACCACCGGCGACTTCAGGTGGAGGACGGCCCGCTCCATGAGCTGGGCCGAGATCTCGCCTCCAAACCCGCACGTACGCGGCGCCTCGTGAACGATGATCGCTCGTCCCGTCTTGGCCACGCTGGCGGTGACCGTCTCGAAGTCGAACGGCGAGAGCGTCCGCACGTCCACCACCTCCACGTCGGCAGCGCCTTCGGCCTCCAGGCGCTGGGCGGCGTCGCGGATGGTACGCACCTGCGCGCCCCAAGCGATGAGCGTCACGTCCTTACCTTCGCGCACCACCCGGGCCTTGCCGATGGGCAGCGTGTAGGGCTCGTCGGGGACCTCCATCTTGATGGCCCTGTAGACCCGGGCCGGCTCAAAGAAGATCACCGGGTCGGGGTCGCGCACGGCGGAGGCCAGCAGCCCCTTGGCCTCGTACGGATCGGCGGGTATGACCACCTTGAGACCGGGCACGTGGGCGAAGATGGCCTCCATGCTCTCCGAGTGATGCTCCAGCGCCCGGATGCCGCCGCCGTAGGGCATCCGCACCACCAGTGGCACGGTGAACTCGCCGCGGCTGCGGTTGCGCAGCCGCGCCGCGTGGGACACCAGTTGGTCGTAGGCAGGGTAGACGAAACCCGAGAACTGGATCTCGGCCACCGGGTGGTAGCCGGCGACAGCCATGCCGATAGCCATTCCCACAATGCCGGATTCAGCCAGCGGGCTGTCGATGACCCGCTCCTCGCCGAACCGCTGCACCAGCCCGTCGGTTACTCGGAACACCCCGCCGTCACGACCCACGTCCTCACCGAGGATGACCACCTTCGGGTCCAACTGCATCTCCTGCTGGAGAGCCTGGTCGATGGCTTCAACTATGTTGAGACGGGCCATGTGTCACCGCCTCCTTGCCAGCCGGGCCATGAGCTCCGCCTGCTGCTCCGCCAACGGCGGGGTCAACTCGGCATAGAGGTGATCGAAGATCTCCTCCGGGCCGGGCGGCGATATCGCCTCAAAGGCGACCACGGCCTCGGCGACCTTGCGATCGGCCTCGGCCAGCACCTGCGCGGCTCCCACGTCGTCCAACAGGCCCTTGCCGCGCATGTAGCCGCCCAGTCGTTCGATGGGGTCGCGAAGCCGCCAGACCTCCACCTCTTCGTCGGTACGGTAGCGCCGGGCGTCGTCGGAAGTGGTGTGGTCGGTGACGCGGTAGGTGTCGGCCTCGATCAGGGTGGGCTCATGTCCGATCCGGGCCCTTTCCAGGGCTTCCTTGGTCACCCGGTAGACCGCGAACACGTCGTTGCCGTCCACCTGCACGCCGAACATACCGTATGCCAGGGCCTTTTGGGCCACCGTCGTGGAAGCCGTCTGCTTGGTATACGGCAGGGAGATGGCGTAGTGGTTGTTCTGGCAGAAGAAGACCACGGGCACCTTGAAGACCCCAGCCATGTTCAGCGCTTCGCTGAAGTCACCTTCGGAGGTCGCACCCTCCCCGAAGAAGGTGAGCGCCGCCGCCGTCTCCCCTGCCTGCTTCATGGCCCAGGCGATGCCGACCGCATGGAGCATATGCGTACCGACTGGGATCGACACCGGCAGGGTGCGCAGCTCCTTGGGGACGGCAGCGCCGCGTTCGTCCCCGCTCCAGTACTGCAGCAGCTGGGCCAGCGGCACGCCCCGCAGAACAAGCGCGCCAATCTCGCGGAAAGCCGGCACCAGCCAGTCGTCGGGGCGCAGCGCGAAGGCTGCGCCCACGTGAGCCCCCTCCTGCCCCGCCACCCGGGCGAACGTGCCGAGGCGCCCCTGCCGCTGCATCTTGAACATCCGCTCGTCAAACTGCCGGGTGAGCACCATCTGCCCGTAGAGGGTGCGGATCTGCTCGGCGCCCAATTCGGGCATGAGGGCTTCGTCCACGGTGCCGTCAGGGCCGAGTACCTCCACCCGTTCTATCGAATATGAGACCAGGGAACGGATCGGCATGAGCTCACTCCTTGTGTGTTCGCGTCCGTTTCGAGCTCCCTCGCTCCGAAAGGTGCTCTTGGTTCGCCACCAACACCGCTGCTCCCCTGATCTCGCCGTGGCGGAGCAGGGCCAACGCCTCGTTCGCCTCCTCCAGCGCAAACTCCGTCACCTCGGTGTGCACTGGTACCCGCGGCGCCAGGGACAGAAACTCGCACCCATCGCGGCGGGTGAGGTTGGCCACCGAGCGAAGCACCCTTTCTCCCCACAAGATCTCGTAAGGGAACGAAGGGATGTCGCTCATGTGGATGCCCCCGCACACCACCACGCCACCTTTAGCCAGCGCCCGCAAAGCCACGGGCACCAGCTCGCCGGCCGGGGCGAAGATGATGGCGGCGTCGAGTTCCTCCGGCGGGTTCTGGCCGGTGTCCCCCGCCCATTCGGCCCCCATCTCCCGGGCGAACTCCTGAGCGGCGGTGTCTCCCGGCCGGGTGAAGGCAAACACCCTCCTACCCTGATGGCGCGCGACCTGGGTGACGATGTGCGCCGCGGAACCGAATCCGTAGATGCCCAGCCGTTCCCCGTCGCAGGTCATGGTGAGCGAGCGAAAGCCGATCAGGCCCGCGCACAGGAGTGGTGCCGCCTGACCGGACGGATAGCCGCCTGGGATGGGGAAGGCATAGCGGTGGTCGGCCACCGCAAACTCCGCATACCCACCGTCGATGTCGTAGCCGGTGAACTTGGCTTGGTCGCAGAGGTTCTCCCGGCCGCTTAGGCAGTACCGGCAGTGGCCGCAGGTCCAGCCCAGCCAGGGTATCCCCACCCTGTCGCCAACCCCGGGCACGGGCGCGGCGGCATCCCCTGCCGCGGCGCCGACGAGGTCCACGGTGCCCACGATCTGGTGACCCAATATCAGCGGAAGCTTGGGTCGCGACAGTTCCCCATCGACTATGTGGAGGTCGGTGCGGCACACGGCGCAGGCCTCCACCTTCACCCGCACCTGCCCCGGTCCGGGCGTCGGCTGCTCCAACTCCACCAGCTTCAACGGCCGGCCGGCCGACTCCAAGAGCATCGCGCGCATCACGGCCTCCCGCGCGGGGCCATCAGTTCACCGCTGTTTCAGTTGTCTACCAGTTGGATGGTGTCGTTCTTCTCGGGGACTATGACCTTGAAGTGAAACCGCTCTTGCAGCAGCCCGGCCAGGGTCAGAGCGGCGTTTGGCTCGCCATGGGTGAGAACGACCAACCGCGGTGGCTTGAGGTGAGAGGCCCATGAAAGCAGCTGCGCTTGGTCGGCGTGAGCGGAGAGGCCGGTGAGGTCGTGGATGTGCGCCTTCACCGCGATCTCCTCGCCGAAGATGTGCACCGTTTTCGCACCGTCCAGAAGCCGGCGGCCCAAGGTGTCCTGCGCCTGGAAGCCTACGATCACAACGTGGGCCTCGGGTCGCCAGAGGTTGTGCTTCAGATGGTGGCGAATACGGCCGGCATCCGCCATCCCGCTGGCCGAGATGATGATGATCCCGCGCTTGCCGTTGAGCGCGCGCGATTCGTCGGCGCTGGCGGTGTAGTGCAACTGGGGAAAGTCGAAGATACCCCCCGGCTCGCCGACTACCTTCCAAGCTTCGGCGTCGAAGTCCTCCCTGTGCTTACGGAATACCTCCGTGGCCCGCGAGGCCAACGGGCTGTCGACGTACACGGGCATCTCCAGATCGCCCTTAGCGAAGATGTCGCGAAGAAAATAGAGGAGCTCCTGTGTCCGGCCCACGGCGAAGGCGGGGATGATGACGTTGCCCCCCGTTCGCTTGGCCTCCCGCAGAATGTCGGCGAGATCCTTCTCTGGTTGCCCATCGCTGGTATGGAGCCGGTCCCCGTACGTGGACTCCATGACGAGGTAGTCCGTCTGCTCGATGATCTCGGGATCCCGGATGATCGGTTGGGCCGGCTGGCCGATGTCGCCGCTGAAAACCACCTTCACCTTGTGTCCGGACTCCTCCAGCTGTAGCTCGAGGAAGGCCGACCCCAAGATGTGGCCGGCGTCGCGGAAGCGCAGCGTCACCCCGGGGGCAAGCTGCTTGGACACGCCGTACTCTATCGGCGCGATGAGCGGCACCGTCTTGCGCGCGTCGTCCTGGTCGTAGAGCGGCGCCACGTCGCCCCGCCCAGCCCGGCGGGCCTTGCGGGTCTGCCACTCAGCCTCCATCTCCTGGATGTAGGCCGAATCGAGCAACATGATCTCCACCAGGTCGCGGGTGGCGGGCGTGGTGTAGATCGGCTTTGCGTAGCCCTCCTTCACCAGCCGGGGCAACCGCCCGGAGTGGTCGATGTGGGCATGGGTGACAATGACGAAATCGATGGTCAATGGATCGAACGGGAAGCGCTCGAAGTTCTGCCGCCACTGTTGGTCGCCCCCTTGGTACATACCACAGTCGACCAGGAAGCGGCTCTCTCCTACCTCCACCACGTAGCACGACCCGGTCACCTCACGCGCCGCTCCACAGACCTTAATGAACATCTATCCTCCTCAACACGAAGCCCCAGCTCGCCGCCATTTCCTTCTCGCATACTCTCTCACAAGCAGCCGGCCGCCGTCCCAAGACGCTGAATCTGAAATCCTTATGTTATTCTACGTATGTTTTGAGCTCATTCCCCGATATGACTCGGGGTGAGTGCATTATTCGCGCTTTGCGCGTTGTCGGTCAACCGGTAGTACGGAGGAAACAGTGGCAAACGAATCCCTTGGCGAGAAGATTTTCGACGTTCCGGCCGAGTTCCGGAAAACGGCCTGGGTCTCGAGCATGGAGCAGTACCAGGAGATGTACAAGCGGTCTATCGAGGACGGCGACGCCTTCTGGGCCGAGCAAGCCGAGCAGAGACTGCATTGGTTCAAGAAGTGGGATTACGTACAGAACCACAGTTTCGCGGATGCGAAAATCCGCTGGTTCCAGGGCGGCAAGCTCAACGTGAGCTACAACTGC
>PMIZ01000142.1 GCA_003157225.1 Actinomycetota bacterium
TTTTGAAGAAGGCGGGAGATTCTTGCGGCGCCGGCTGGCCAGCACGATCAGCCCGATCGCGATCCAGAACCGCACCCGCCGTGAGAGGGGACCGATCACGCGCTCCACAAGCCAGGACAGCGCCCATGCAACCAGGACGATGACGACCGAATACCCGATGGCGGCCAGCGCGCGGCCAAGGGCCGGCTGGATGGCCTGCTTTGCGTGGAGGGCGGCATAGACGCCGTTGAGACGTGGCCAGAAGAGGGCCACCGGGAGGACGACGATCGCTAGGTGGGCAAGCGCGCGAAAGCGGTTGGTGGAGAGGACGACGAAGAACGGCACCACGAAGAAGAACGTCCAGAACGCGCCGCGGGACTGAGGCAGCAGGGCCAGCTCGAGCAAAAAAGCGGCAAGCGCGAGCAGCACGGCTTGGGAGCCGCGCAACCAACCGGCGTGCCGGGCGCCCCGAGTGCCCCCGGCACCGTTCGCCATTCCGAGCGCCAGCCAGAACCCCATCATGAAGAAGGCGGCCAAGCCGTTGAAGTAAGTGATGGGGTACTGCAGCCGTGCGCTGGAGAAGTAGCGCGAGGGATCGTCACTGATGGCCAGGCGGACCACCAGCACCACACCCGCGACGCCGATCGCCGTCGCGAGCAGGGCGGCCAGAGCCCGCAGCCCGGTGATTCCGGCCCAGCGGAGGGCCGCGAACACCAGCACCAAGGCAACGGCGTAGAAGAGGGTGCGGTCGACCTCCTCCCAGGCGTTGCTGAGGCTGGAAGCCCAGAGGAGGCTGAGTGTGGTCCAGATCGCCTGGAGTCCGAAGATACCCAAGAGAATCAGGGGAAAGCGCTTGGATGCGACGATCGCGGGCCCGCTGACGCAGCTCACCAGCGCAAGCGCGCCAATGCCAAGCAGGAAGGGTAGCCAATCCGCCGGCTGGTTCGCTCCGCTGGAAAAGGTCAAACCGAGACACACAGCACACAGAAGAACGAGGATAGCGAGCCCGGCGTACCCCCCGAGATCAAACCGGACGGGGCGGCGAGAAACCGGAGCGTCGGCGATCAGTAGGCCCCCTTGCGACCGANNACGAAGATCGTCCTCAACATGATGTCGAGATCCAGTCGTACCGACCAGTGGTCCATGTAGTGGCGGTCGAGCTTGACCATGTCGTCGAAGCCGAGGTCGCTACGGCCCGAGATCTGCCAGAGCCCGGTCATGCCCGGCAGAGCCCGCAGCCGGTAGATGTGCTCGTGCTCGTATTTCAGAACTTCGGCGGGCAGGGGCGGCCGGGGCCCCACCATGCTCATGTCCATCTTGAGCACGTTCACCAACTGGGGCAACTCGTCAAGGCTGTGCCGACGCAGAACACGGCCCACTCTGGTGACCCGCGGGTCTTCGCGGATCTTGAACATGCGGCCATCGCAGCCGGCCTCGTTCTGAGCCTCGAGCTCNNGAGCAGCAGGAGCGCCGTGACGGCTACGGTGACGTCGAGCGCTCGCTTGAACAAGCGGGCCACCCTGTCGAGCGGATCGACCTCCACGTCGATCACCGGGATTTCTGCGTAGCCGAGGAGCTCAGTCGCCCGGTAGCTCTGCTCGAACAGCGACGGGATCACCTTGAAGGGCACGTGAGCCAACGCGAGAAGGTTCACGACGTCGGGTAGCTCGCTCTGCTCCTCCGTATCCAGGGCCACTAGCACTTCCGAGGCGCCGGAGGCTCTGATCAACTGGTCGAGGCGGCCCAGTCCCTGCAGATTATTGGTGAGGTGCGTCACCGGCAGGCTCCCGTCGGAACCGGGCCCGTCGCCCTGCGCGTTCCCGTTGGGGCCATAGGCGATCTGCCCGGCGATCGACACCCCCAGCCAGGGACGGTGGTGGACGAATTGGAGGAAGTCAGCAGCGGCCTCGCCGACGCCGAGCAGCAGGATCTTGCGGACGGTGAGCCCTTCGGCGAACAGTCTGCGCTCGTAGGAGCGCAAGAGCATGCGCGAGAGATTGGCGAGGAGGAAGAAGATGAGGACGTACGACCCCGTGGCCAGACGAGAGGGGGAGGTGTGGCCGGTGAAGTAACCATTGGTGAGGTACATGAAGAGCGTGGTGACCGCGGCGCCAATGGCTAGGCACTTCACCACCGCGCCCACGTCGGAGAACGCGGAGATCCGCCGCCGGTTGGTGTAGTGGCCGTAGCGAAACAGCAGAGCCAAGGCCAAGATCATGATCAGCGTGATGGTGGTCGCGGTGACGGTAGCTTGAGAAGCCTGGATGGACCGAGACATGAAGATGAAGTAGGTTGGCCCGATTGTCAACGCGGCTGAGGCAACGTCGGCTGCGAGGAGCAGGCGCCGCGGCCGGAAAGGCGAGCGCCCTGCGACTTCTTCGCTGAACGCGCTCACGCCTTCGCGCGCCGCAACCTTATCTGCTAAGGATTCCATACCCCCCCGGGGGCCAGACCCGCCTAGCTTGCCAGGTCTCACTATAGGCCGCGAGCGTGCCTAAGGTCAAATGGAAAGATCAGGCGTAGGGGGGCCAGGCGTAGGGCTTCTCGACGAGTTCCTTGGGGCAGGTGAGCTCAGACACCTGCTTGATGACTCGGGCGGGGCTGCCGGCGACCACTGCGCCCGGCGGAACATCGTCCACCACGACGGAACCGGCGCCCACCAGGGCGTTTTCGCCGATCTCCACACCCGGGAGGACGGTGGAATTGGCCCCGATGCGAGCCAAGCGGCGCACTACCGGTCCACCCTTGCATTCCTTGTAACGCGGGCAATTCATGGGGTGGGGGTCGTCGGTGAACACCACGTTGGGGCCCACGAAGACGTCGTCCTCGATGGTGACCATCTCCAGGAAGCAGCCGGAGTGGATGCGCACCCGATTGCCGATGCGGTTGCCGAACTCGAGGACGGCGTTGGTGCCCACAGAGACGTCGTCGCCCAGCACGTTGTCTTCGCGGATGGAAGCGCCCTGGCCGGTCTGCAGGCGGTCGCCAATGACGTTGCCGGCGTAGATGGTGGTGAAGGGACGGATGGTGGCCGCGCTCCCGATGCTGAGCGGCAGCGCGCCTTCCGTGGCGCCGCGGGGCGCCTTGCCGACGATGCAGGGCGACTGAAGGTCGGAGTTGGGGCCGATCTCCACACCCGCGGCTACCTGCACACCGGCAGGCCAGGCGCCAGTTGCCGGTCCCCTGCTCGCGCTGTGGCCGGCCCCGCTCACGCCGGCGCGCTCCCAGCTTCAATCGTCTGTATGGAGCCACCGTGGTGCAAGGAATAGTCCGCGGCCTCCAGCGAGGCCACCACTGCCAGGCCTGCGGCGCCATCGGTGATGGGCCGCGTCCCGTTCTCCAGGCACTCGAGGAAATGGGAGGCCTCCAGGAAGAGCGGCTCGCTGCCGCCGATCTTGGGCGACAGGATGTCGCCCGTGCGATACGAGAGTTGATACTCGCCAAACGTCTCCGGGTCTCTAAAATCCACCCCGTGGTCGAAGATCTTGACCTTCTCCACGCTCTCGGTGTCGTCGTAGAGCAGCATCTTCTTGCTGCCCACCACAATGGTGCGGCGTAGCTTCATGGGGGAGAGCCAGGCCACCTGCAGCTCGGCCACCACGGCGGAGGGGAAACGGAGGTTGACGAAGGCCACGTCGGGAATGCCGCGATTAACGCAGGCTCTGCCCATCACCGAGACGCTGGTGGGAGTCTCGCCCAGCCAGTAGTGGAGGATGGAGAGGTCGTGGGGAGCGAGGTCCCACACGACGCTCACGTCCTTCTGGTGGAGCCCCAGGTTGACCCTGGTGGAGGTGATGAAGTAGATGTCGCCCAACTCGCCTGACGCGACGATCTCCTTGCCCTTGCGCACCGGCGGGCTGAACANNCTCCACGAAAACGTGCTTGCCCGCGAGCAGCGCGGCCTTGGCCAGCGGGAAGTGGGTGGAGATGGGCGTGGCTATGACCACCGCGTCCACCTTGGAGTCGGTGAGCACATCCTGGTAGTCGGTGGTGCCCGCCACCGCCGGATAGCGGCTGTGGGCTTTGGCCAGGGCCTCAGAGCGGGTATCACAGACCCACTGGACCCAGGCTCCGGGGAGCTCCACGTAGTTGCGGAGCAGGTTTGGCCCCCAGTAGCCGTATCCGACGATTGCTACCTTCTTCACGGGGCCACCGCCTTCTCGAGCTCCTCGACCACGTAGTCGATCTGTTCCACGGTTATCTCGGGGAACATCGGTAGCGAGAGGATGCGTCCGGCCAGCCGCTCGGCGACCGGGAAGGCACCCTTTTTGTATCCCAGATGCTCGTACGCGGGATGCAGGTGGATGGGCACGGGGTAGTGGACGCCGGTGCCCACGCCCGCGTTGTCCAGCTTCTCTCTCACCTGCTCCCGATCGTCCACCTGCACCACGTACAAGTGGTAGACGGCCTCCACATCGGGGCGTTCGGTAACGGGCGTGATGCCCTCGATGCCCGCCAGAAGCCGGTCGTAGCGCTTGGCGACAACGCGCCGGGCATGGTTCCAGTCTTCGAGGTGCTTCAGTTTGACCAGCAGGAAGGCGGCCTGGAGATTGTCGAGCCGCATGCAGTAGCCCACTACGGTGTGGTTGGACTTGGTCTTTTCGCCGTGGTTGCGGAGCACACGCACAGCCTCGGCCATGCCGGCATCGGCCGTGGTCACAGCCCCGCCATCCCCAAGGGCGCCAAGATTCTTGCCGGGATAGAAACTGAAGGCGGCTACGTCGCCGAGAGACCCGGTGGGCCTATCCTTGTAGGTGGCTCCGTGCGCCTGGCAGGCGTCTTCG
>PMIZ01000035.1 GCA_003157225.1 Actinomycetota bacterium
CAGGCGGTGCGACAGCCACGAGATACTGTTGGTCTTTCCGCTCCCCGCCGAGTGCTGGATCAGGTAGTTCCGCCCTGGCCCCTCGTGGCGAGATGTGGCCACGATCTTCCGCACCGCATCGAGCTGGTGGTAGCGGGGAAAGATCAGCGCTTCCTTGACGATGCGTCGGTGACCTCCCTTGCCGTCCTCGACCTTCTCGTCCTTCTTCTCGACGAACATGAAGTGGCCGAGGATGTCCAGGAAGCTGTCGCGCTGCAAGACCTCTTCCCAGAAATACCCGGTGCGATGACCCGACGGATGCTGAGGGTTGCCCGCCCCGCACTGCACTTCACCGGGATGGCTGCCGCGGTTGAACGGCAGGAACAGCGTGTCCTCGCCGAGCAGCCGCGTCGCCATGTGGACCTCGTCCGGGTCGGCGGCGAAGTGCACCAGCGCGCGGGTCTTGAAGCCGAAGAGCGGGGCCCTGGGGTCACGGTCGGCCTAGTACTGCCGCACGGCGCTCCGCCAGCTCTGCCCGGTCCCGGGGTTCTTCAGCTCGCAGGTCGCGACCGGCAGGCCGTTGACCGAGAAGAGCAGGTCAACCGTATCGAGCTTCCCGGGATGGCACAGCACCTGACGCGTGATCGTCAGTTGGTTCTTCGCGTAGAGCGCCAGAACCTCGTCATTGAGGCCGTGCGCGGGCTTGAAGTAGGCGAGCCGGAAGGTCTTGCCGTAGAACTTGAAGCCATGCCGCAGGACGTGCAGCGTGCCCTTGAAGTCGAGCTCCTTGATCAGCGCTGTGACGAGCAGGCTCTCCAGCCCTGCGGCATGCAGCGCTCGCATCTCGTCCCATAGCTTCGGCTGTGTCTCCTGCAGGAAGGCGTGGACACGGGTTGGGAAGAGCGCGCGCTCGACGTCCCACTCCGCGGCGTCCCCCCGGTGCCAGCCGGCCTGGTCCAGGAGGATGAATTCAACGTAGCTTTCGAAGGCGTGTTCGGTTGTCTGGCTCAACGGCGGGTCACCCCTCGTTCCGGCCGAACATTCCTCTCACCTTGCGATTTCCGATCAGGTCGGAGAACACCTTGTAGTTCTTGGTCTCGTTCCGATAGCGGCCTGCGACGATGGCAGGATGTACCCGGACGGAGGCCGCGAACCGGACGATGTCCTCCCGCGAGGGAGTGCCCTGCTGGCGGAATGTCTTCCAGTCAGCCTCGGCTATCATAGCATTGGTGGCAACGCGGTCTGCTTCCCGCTCCCGCCTGCTATCGTCCGGCGCCTCCAGGTCGTCCAGGAATGCGGCGGCCTCATCACTCTGAAGGTGAAGAGCAACATGCGCCAGTTCGTGGGACAGCGTGAACCAGAAATTGTCGAGCCGGTCGTAGCGAAGGGTGAGCGCCACAACGGGCGCCCGCCCCTCGAAGCGCATGGCCGCGCCGTCCAGGTGCGTGCGGGGCATCCGGGGTTCGATGACCACGCGGATGCCCGCTTTTGAAAGGATGTCCACGGCCACAACAGGACCGTTCTTGAGCGGACTGAGCCTCGCCACCTCGCCGATGAACTGCTTCGTGATAGCTTTGGCATTGTAAGGGGCGACTTCCTGCCGCTCTGCCAGAAGCCACACGCGGGCTTTCCAGGCCGAGAGGGCATTCTCGTCGATCGCGCTGCCAGAGCGAGCGCTCCGTCTAAGGTTCACCGTCCTCGCGGGAGCTGAGACAACAGGCGCGAGGAAGGGTCCCAGGATCTCTTCGGCGCGTTCCAGTAAGTCGCGCGCCGTTCGGACCGCATCGCCAAACCAGTGGCGACGGACCATCTCTGCCAGGGGGAAGGCGCGCCAATCCACCACGGCCAAGTCGGGGGACAGGCGCCTGGGTGACTCGCCCAACAGGACGTCGCCGGGAATCCCCAATCCCTCGTGGAGCTTCCGGATCATGGACAGACTCAAAGTCCGCCGACCGGCGAGCACCTCCGAGACCTTGCTCTTGCTTCCCAGATACGGGATCAGGTCGGCGGGCCTCAGGTTATGCTGCTCCATGCGGAATCGGATCGCGCTGACCGGATCCGGCATTCCCATCGGGTACGCTTTCTTCTCATAGGTTTCGATCAAGGCAGTCCACAGCTCCGCGGTCTCGGCTTCCGGCGTGCCGGGAGCCACATCCCACAGGGCTTCAACTTGCTTTAGCGCAGCCGCGTACTCGGCTTCGTTCTTGATCACCTTCGGCTGCATCAGAGTGTCTCCACCTTCAAGGCTTCGTATTCCTTGTGTGTCCCGATCCATCGCGTCATGACCACACGGCGGTGATAGTGCACCCACACGACCAGCCGGTACTTGTTCCCGCAGATGTTGAATACCACCCGCTTGNNATGCGGCCGGGTTGGCCCAGTGGGCCGCTTCCACTTCTTTGGCCCATGCCAAGAGTGGTTTCTGGGCATCCGGATGATCCGCCCAGAAGGCCTTCAGCATTTTCCGGGAGATGAGGTGCATGATCCTACCGTGTTCCCATTAATGCGTCAAGAACAATCGTTCCCATTATGGGAACATATGTCGCCACGGTTCGCCGCCCCTACCGCGCCGATTGCAATGATCCGGTTCGGCCGTAGGGGCGGGTAGCGGACCGACC
>PMIZ01000329.1:0-1531 GCA_003157225.1 Actinomycetota bacterium
GACTTCAACAACCTGCTGACCGCCATCATCGGCTACAGCGATCTGCTTTTGGAAAGCGAGGATTGCCCGCTCCACTCCGTGCATGGTGACCTGCAGGAGATCAGGCGCGCAGCCGAGCGCGCAGCAGGCCTCACTCGCCAGATCCTCGCCTTTTCGCGTCGTCAACCACTGCAGCCGGAGACGATCTGCCTCAACGACGCGTTGAGAGAGACCGAACCCCTCCTACACCGAACTCTGGGCGAAAGCGTCGAACTTGATTTCGATCTCGATCCAGACCTTGGCTGGATCGAGGTGGATCCGGCCCAACTTGTGCAGGTGATAATGAACCTGTCCATCAACGCCCGGGACGCCATGCCGGGCGGGGGCATGCTCAGCTTGAGGACGGCCAATGTGGACCTGGACGCCGAATTCTGCTGGATCAACTCCGATTGGACGCCGGGTCCCCACGTCACGCTCACTGTCACCGATACCGGCGTGGGCATGGACGCGGAGACGTTGTCCCACGCTTTTGAGCCCTTCTTCACCACCAAGGGTCCAGGTGAAGGGACCGGCCTGGGGCTCTCCACCGTCTACGGCATCGTGCGACAAAGTGGAGGCTATGTCTTTGTCGAAAGTGAGCTGGGCAGAGGGACCACCTTTCGGATCTACTTCCCCCGCCTCGAACATCCGGCAGAGAAGCTTCCGATCATCGTGGGGCCGCCCGTTCTAGCCGCCACTCATGCGGTGATTCTGGTCGTGGAGGATGAGTCCGCGGTGCGCGCTCTTGTCACTCGGGTGCTCACCAGTGAGGGCTATGTCGTATTTACGGCGAGTGACGCAGCTCAAGCATTGGCGCTCCTTGAGGAGGAAGATCGCTGGGTCGATCTGCTTCTGACCGATGTCGTGCTGCCTCGTGGGTTGCAGGGCGACGACCTAGCGCAGGAGGCCCTGGCCTTGCGCCCGGGGCTCCCGATTCTATTCATGTCCGGCCACCCGCGGGGGTCTCCCCTGCGTGGGCGGGTCCTGCGCAGGGGAGACCATTACCTTGCCAAGCCCTTCACCCCGGACTCCCTGAGCCGGAAAGTGCGAGAGGTATTGGACGCGGCAGAGGCCGGATGAGCAAGCCCGTGGACCGTTACTTCCTCACTGGGGTGGTGTTCACAACAGGCTTGGGCGCCACCGGCACCACGCCTGCCAGCTCGCCGATCACGTTGATAAGCTGGGTGTCGCCCGGAACGACCACCTTGGCGTTCTGGGAGAGGGCTTTCTCCACCGCCTCCAGCTTCCGCAGCACCTG
Organism: Actinomycetota bacterium; assembly: GCA_003157225.1. The sequence continues at coordinate 1,277 of PMIZ01000329.1, forward strand.
AGCGTTGCCCACGAAGTACTTGTCGGCCGCCTCGTTCACCAATTGGATCGCCTGTGCCTCGCCCTCGGCGTTGAGGATCCGCGCCTGCTTGATGCCCTCGGCCTTCTTGATCTCGGCCCGGCGTTGACCGTCGGCCTGGGTCTCGGTCGCTGTGGCGAAGTCGACTGCCGCCACCTTCTCGTTCTCCGCCTTCACCACTTTGTTCATGGTCTCCTGCACGTCCTCGGGCGGGTCGATCTCCTTGAGCTCCGTGCG
>PMIZ01000329.1:1559-6014 GCA_003157225.1 Actinomycetota bacterium
TTGTCGTTGGTGATGATCATCTGCGGCTGGGCTTCGACCAGCATCTCGCGAACGTCCACTCGGAACATCCGCTCGACCAGCGGGATGATGAGGTGCAGGCCCGGGTTGGCGTAGCGATTGTACTTGCCCAGCCGTTCCACCAGCCCTCGGTGGGTCGGCCGGACAACCCGTATCGACGACAACAGAAGCACCAAGACCACCACTACTGCGATGACGATCCCGGCTATCGCTCCACTGGACATGAGGCCACCTCGCTCTTCGGCTGATTCCCTGATTCGCGGACTATCCCCAAATTGGCCGCGTTCCATTCGACGGCCAGACCCTCGTGTTCAACCTCTGGGATCCAGGTGGCCGTATACTCCGCACCCTCGGCAAGTGCATCCGTGGCCGGCTGCTCGACCACCCATCGCCCAGTCCCGCCTTGCTCCCGAGCCACCAGCTCGAAATGGCACATGGCTATGCCCATGTCCACCCTCTGGAGATCGGCAAGCCTGAGCAGCGAAAACACCGCGGTGCCCTTGCCGTAGCCCTTGGTCCGCTGGAGATAGAAATGCCAGACACCCCGCGAACGGACCACCCGCCAAGGCTGCTTGTTCGAAGCCGAGGGCGCCCATCTCACCGCCTCGAGCACCTGAGCATACGGGGACCCCGAAGAAAGCGCGACGGGCTGCCCGAACTCATCGTCGTAGAAGAGCTGCGCGGCCGGTAGCCGCCGATCACTGCCCGCCCGCTGCCTGACTCGATCGGTAGCCTTAGCGTCGACACGCGCATAGCCGGTCGCCAGCACTGCCGGCACGATTTCCCTCCGGCCGGCGGCGATCTTCCGGGCGAAGGCGCTCTTGGAGAAGCTCCCGCCAAGCCAACAAGTCGCCAGCCCGAGGTCGGTGGCAGCCAAGACCGCGTGTTCCAGCAAATAGCCGTAGTCTTCCATGTCCTTGGCACCCCGTTCGACCGCCCCCACAATGAACCCTGTGGCGCCTCTGATCATGCCGTATGTCCCAAGTCCCTTAAGAGATTCCCGGTCCTTCTCGGTGGCGGCGATGAGCGAGAACCGCGCGCGGCTCCCCAGCGGTCCCGTTTGCAGCGACGCCAGAAACTCCGACAGCGCCCCCTTGTCGACAGCTTCGATCGGGCGTTCCGCGTAGGTACGACACGAGTATCTGCTTTTGACGATGTCCTCTATCGAGCTCTTCACGGTCTTCCTCTGCCTCGTTGTCCTCACGCCTAAGATACCCCATCGCCTCATACGAGCTGGCACCGCACTGTCCGAGTGCGCACCGCCATGCAAACGACACAGGGTTCCAGTATTCTCGATCAGGAGTTCTGCTTGCTCACGCATCCCGAGGGGCGACCGGCCGCTCGCCGCAGGCTAGAGGGGAGTGAAGAGTGATCAGTAGCATTTTGGGCCTGGATCATGTTGGTCTCGGCGTGAGAGACATGGAACGCATGAGATCGTTCTACGCGAACGCCTTCGCCTTCGACCAGGTGCTCGCCGAGATGCCTGAAGAAGATCACGTGGCCATACACGGGCTTCTTCGCACTCCCAGGGCAGTCCATTCCGCCATGCTGCTTGGCAATGAGGGGGGCGGACCGACCCTGGCACTTTTCCATGCGACCGATCCAGTTCCGCGCCCCATACGCGTGGATCCCCGCTATGGGGACATCGGTGTGGCAAAACTCACGTTCGCCGTCCGCGACATCACCGCCTTCTGCCGGCACAAGGGCGCCCTCATCAGTCTCTGCTCCTCCCCCAAGAGCGTCGCGGTCCACGGCCGGGGCGACTACTCGTTTGTCTTCGGAAGAGACCCGGAAGGGAATCTCATCGAGATCGTCTCTGCGCCCGGTGACGCGCCGGAGGCCGGCCCGATCCTCCATAGTGTCGGCATCGCGGTCACCGATCTGGAACGATCCCTTGCGTTCTATCGAGACGTTCTTGGGTTCGACAGCACGGCACTGGCGCCACACACCCACTTCTCAGGCCTGGTCGATGAGGTGGCCGGCGAGACTGGCACCACCGTCAGCTCCTGTCTTCTTGCGAGAACCAGGGGCACCGGGATGCTGGAGCTCTTCGAGGTGGCAAACCCTCGAGGGAGGTCCATACCCTTCGGCACGCAGTGGGGAGACTTCGGCTATCTCCAAATCTGCCTCTACGCTACCGACCCAGAGGCGCTAACCTTCCAGATCGAGACGGAGGGAGTGGAGGTGCTCCTTCCGCTTCAGGACGTCGATGATCCGGAACGTCCGGCCAGGTTCCTCTATCTGAGAGATCCAGACGGCATTCCGGTGGAGGTACTGGTCGGCGGGTAGAACTCGCGGGCCCTGGCTCGGACCGAGGCTACTTGTCCTCCAGTTGCTGCTCGACCTCAGCCATCCTGCCTTCGGCCAGCTCCTCGGGTATGAAGACCTTGCCGCACTTGGGGCAGGTCGGCACTTCATGGGCAACGGTATGTCCGAGGTACGAGAGCACTGTCTTCTTCGACACGAGCTCCATGCCGCATTTGCAGCATTTCCAGACTCTGGCTCCGGTCTCCACGGCTACTGCTCCCCCCGCTCGAAGCGCATGCGGTGGTAGTAGGCGCTCAGCACCTCGTATGTTTGCGGAGCGGTCTCGCGGTACTGCACCCAGTAGGTGATGACGGGCTTGATCAGGCTGCAGATGGACATGCCGTCGCTTTCGTCACAGAACTTGTCGCCGGTGCTCTCCGCAAGCCAGATGGCCTCCTTCAGATCGGCAGCGGATATGAGCTTCTTGTCCAGGTCCTTCTGCGACTCATCGCTGATGATCAGAGTCAGCGAATCCCAAGGGTGTTGCTCCGGCTGGAAATCGACGTCACGAATCTGCTTCATCAACTCCTTCTTCACCGTCAAGCTGTTGTCCCTCTTCTCCTGGAGAGTGGGCACGCGGGTGTTTGCATCCAGCCCAAAGACCATGTCGAGGATATGAGCGCATTTCTTGCCCCGGGAAGCGAAGACCTCCCTGCAATTGGCGCAATAGACAATATAGGGCTTATCGCTTGCCTCGGACCGATGCTTGGTTATCTCGTCGTAGAGTTCGGGATTGGCGAGGCGCATGTGCCCTCCGTAGCCGCAGCAGCGGTTCCGTTCCTTCAGCTCCTCGACGGCGACGCCCGCCTTCCCGGCAAGCTTGCGGATGCCGGCCTCCATCGCGTGGTCGTCCCTTGCCGCGCAGGGATCGAACACGGCCGCTTCGGGAAAGAGGCGGCTCGGGACGATCCTCTCCGCCCCGGCGAGCAGTTCATAGAGTGAGACCCGGGGGATCTCGGGAAGGAACAGACTGAAGAGACTCTCGCAGGTCGCGCAGGCAAAGACAAAGGTGGGCTTACCCAGTTCGCTCCATTGTCGCCGGGTCTCGTCGATGTTGGCACGCAGGCGCACCTCATCGCCAGCCCAGAATGCCGGGGCGCCGCAGCAACCCAGGAACATGCCCGCGTCGTAGGTCTCGCGCAGAAACTCGTACGACTTCAACACATGCTCTGGATTCGACGCGCCGAGCTGACAACCGGGATAGAAGGCATATTCGCAGGTTCCCTTTCCCTTCGGAGCGGAAGCGAACGAACCCTCGGAGGTGGCGAAATCCATCTCGCGCAGCCAGAAATCGTGGAGAGCGGCAGGTTGGACGCCCGCGCTCATGCGGGCGGTGCGCGAAAGCTGCAGCAGCCCGCCAATATCCACGCCCTCGGGGCACACGGACTTGCAGTAGCCGCAGATGTTGCAGGAGTAGGCCTCTCTGGTGACTGCGCGAACTGAGAAAGGTGGATTCACCCCCATGTCCGTATGCACCTCGACGGCGATCTTGTGGGGATCCTTGCGGAAACGCTTCAGCATCTCGCAGGCCGCCATGCACGAGTCACAGTCGCACTGAAGGCAGCGCTCGGCTTCCTCTCTAGCTTCCCCCTCTGTGTAGCCATCGGGGCCGTGCGGTTGAACAAGCGGTTTGGAAGCGACGCCGTCGTGCTTGAGGTAGCGATCGCACTTGTCCTTGTCGTAGTCGCCGTGGGGACGAGAGGCTTTGCCCGTCTGTAGAAACCCCTCAATGATCTTGGACACCTCCGTGCCCTGGGCAATGCCCTCCATGAGGGTGGCCCCGCAGAGCGCTCCACCCATGAACACCCTAGGTACCGAGGTGCTGAACGTGTCCTCCGCCCAGCTCTGGAGAAGCCCAAAGGAATCGCCGCCCGCCCCCGTGGCAATGTAGACCGCGTCGCAGTCGGCCAGCGCGTCGAGCGTCCCCACTTCCGTTCGGTAGCGAAATTCCACGTCCACCGCGGAGAACTGCAGAGCAATGTCCGCGTCGAACTCGGCAAAACGTAGATGTGAGCGGAGGGAACCGCCCCAGCCATCGCTCTTTTCAAATACCGTGACCGCGTACTTCTTTTGGGCAAGATTCAGTGCGCAGGAAAGGCCCGCGGTGCCCGCCCCGACGACGGCAACGCG
>PMIZ01000524.1 GCA_003157225.1 Actinomycetota bacterium
CGGTGAAGCGCTATCTCCCACGGGTGTGTGGAATGCAGGCCCGAGGCAACCTTCAGGTTCATCGACCTATCCGAAACGGGGATCGGGGCCGACCGGCCAGCGACGTCGATGAGACGACGGACACTCTGAAGCACCCTGGTGCCCGGGAGTCCTTGGGCGTCGAGCGCCGCGGCCCTTTTCGACGCCATGTCTTCCAGAATGCTGTAGAAGGAACTCAGTTCTGCAGAATCAAGCTCGATGCACTCTACCCCCTTGGCCTTGGCCCGCAAAAGGGCATCTTGCTCCACTCTCAGTATCGTCTGCTCGAGTTCTGCCTGAAGCGCAAGGCCGCTGGTATCGAAGACAGTCTGAATATCAGCGGGCAGCGTGTTCCATTTGTCTAGACTCATGGCCAGGAAGTCACCTGGTGGCATGGGCATATGCATATTCGTTGCATATCGTATTGTCCCCAGATCGGCATCGGTCAATATGCTGCAAATGTCAACTAGGCCATCGACAACTCCATCTTCTAAGCTCTGACCTACTCTTGTCATGGGACGAATCGATGTCTCCACAGGTACGCCGCCCAGCCGACCAAGTACTTCCGATTGTATCCCGAACACGAGGTATCTTAGATTCTTGAAATCACCAAGCGTCAGCACTGGCCTATTTTTGGTATATAGCCAGTGCTCGGGGTTAGCGAATCCGCACAACAGTCTCAGGTCGGAATACTCATTGGCAACCTCCGGAAACTGACTGATAAGCTCGTTGAATACTTGCCCGGCGCCAAAAATGTCTGTGCCGTAGGTGAACAACGGCAGTTCCTTTCCGATGATGAAGGGGGAACCCGCCATCATGGTGATTCCGTGGGAAATGTCGAACACACTACCAAGCTGCCGCCTCCAGTCTGTCCAGGTTTCACTTCCCATGAACCCCTGGGCACTGGTATCGCAGAAGGTGAATTGAACCCTGCCACCGGTCTCATGTTGTATCCGCTCCGCCCAGCCTTCGAACACGCGCTCTATCGGATTCCCGGAGGGTAGACCGGTAGTGATTCTCAAATGAATCGCGCCGGCTGGTGCTGATGCTCCTGACGACCTTTCCTCTCTCTCCCCATCGAGAATCTCCCCTACTGCGAATCTCTGAATCGATGATTCCTCGCTATGGACCATGTCCTGAGCACCTTTCTTGTTTGCGCTCGCCGATGCCGGCCTTGAAGCCACCGGCGCCTTGCGGGGCATAGAAGTGACTGCGACGCCTTTGCCTGCACCACCGTGTCGGCAGTGCAGGAGACCACGGGAGACCGACCATACGGAGGACGACCTAGGTGCCGGTGCTGGCGCAAAGTTGGCGCGTTCTCTCAAAGATCGTGGAACCGGGAAACCCTTGACGATCGAGTTCGTTCGCCGCATCGGTAGCTGATTCGCCCCATATCCGACGGAACTCGTCCAGATCCTCTACCGGCAGGCGTGCGATCTCAATGCCCTCAGACCGGGCCCAGTCGAAGGTGGCCTGCTCAGAAACCGTGAGAACATTGTCCAACTCGGTCTCGATCCACTTGCGTTCCTCCTCGAATACCCCCTGGACAGCCTGCGGCAGAGTGTTCCATTTGTCGACATCCATGTAGAAGTAGTCCCCCGCCGGCGGACAAACAAGAGGCAAATGAAGCACGTGCCTCACCAAGGCACCATAGGCAAATGACTGCAAGAGCTCCGCGGGAAACATGGCACCATCTACTCTCTTGTCCCGCAGTTCAGGAAATATGTCTATGACCAGCGGGGTTTCTACCGCGCCGAGGCGGCTAAGCAATCCACCGAAGCCCACCATCGGTGCAAGTGTTAGACCGGCAAGGTCACGCAGACCGTGCAGAGGTCCCCGAGTCGCGCCAACAACGCAACCGGCCACGCCATGGCCGAAAAGCACCGTGCGGCCGTCGAACTCCTGACGGATTTCGGCAAACTCATCCCACAGTCTGTTCCAGACCTTCCGCGCCGAGATCACACTTACCCCCTGAAAGAAGCACGGTAGCGTCTTCGCTATCGGGAAGTTATTGGGCACAAGTGCGGGATTGGAAGCTCGTATGTCAAACGAACCAGCTTCCAAGAACGGCATGGGAGCCCCAGGTGGAAGGCTATCGACAGACCGACTACCAACCGGTTCATATCCCGTTGGAGAGCCCGAAGACACGACGATGGCCACTCTACCCTCGGTACGATCACCGATTCGCCCTGCCCATTCCACCATCACCGCATGCAACGGCGACACAGGAGACAGACCGGTATGCATAGTCAGTCTTGCAGGGATTATGTCTTGCACACTGTCCATAATGAGCAACTCCTTAAGTAGACAACTCCCACCGTGAAGACCACGCTTGCACGAACACGCAGCAGCTCAGCTCAGGCCTTTTCCGATAGTCCACATGGGGCGGCCGGAGTGGGTCACGCACAGAGGGGTGTCGAAACCGATCTTCTCCACCGGAACGAGCCTTCGGAAAGCGCCGTCAGCTTCGGCCTGTGCCAGACGCGGTAGTAGATCTGCCTTCATACTCTCTAGATTATGGTGACCGGCGGCGAATAGCCCCAACCAGGCACTGTCGTCCAAAGCGCCTGTCGGACAGATCATTGTGCAGAAGTTGCAGCCTATGCAGGGTGTTGCGATTACAGAAGGGTTCACCGAGTGATCCATGCCATCCATGGGGCAATTCTCCATGCATAGCGTGCATTCTGGAAACAGGCACTTTTCTTTGTGAAACCTCAGCATCGCCCTGAACGGATTGCTCATCTGGTTGAGATCAACATTAGGGAGTGGAGGCAACGCCGGCATTGGTGGTGGTGACGGAGGTATCGGAGGAATGAGGTCGCTCTCGCCAGCTGCGATCCGTTGGCTGCGCTTGACCATTGCACTGCCAAATGCTTCGGCTTCCTGCAAGTCGGTCGCATCAGGATGGCCATCGGTTGGATACGGGTCGGGGGTCATGGGGAGATAGCTCTTCGCGTACCAGTCACGGATTCCGATGACAACTAGACCACGGCGCTTCAGCCGCGGCATGATTGAGGGCGCGAAGAATTCAGGCAGGCAACCATGGGTCGAGAAGGCAAAGACGTGCCTTCCACCAACGAAACGCATCTTGTTGATGAATAGCTTGACGTTCAGAGGTTCATACAGATCATAGACGGGGCACCCCACGCCGATAAGGTCGTACGTGTTCAACGCTCCAGGGTTCGCGTCCTTGATCCTGACAAGATCGCAATGCCCCGCTTCTGCGATAACTCCGGCCTGAATCGCCCTTGCAACCTTCTCGGTATTGCCGGTTTGAGAATAGTAGATGACTAGACACTTCATGGATCGGCTCCTCGTTAGACTGACCGAACAGACGAAACCGCGAGACACTGGCATCTGGCGTCCGGACGATAGAGACAGGACTATCTCGGCCGAACCCACTCCTCGACCAACCGGCGTGTCTCCCGGAATATCTTGGTCCCAGGAAGACCTTGAGCATCCAGTTCGCCGGCCTCCCGCAGAGCTACTACTCTCATCAAGTCAAAGAGGCGGTTGCGGTCCTCTCTTGACAGCTCCAGGAACTGATGCCCCTGAGTGATCGCATAGTCATGGGACTTACGATCTATGTCCAATACGACCGCATCCAGCGCCGCCTCAAGCCCTGGCCTATTGTCATCAAAGGCCTTCTGGATATCCGATGGCAACTGATTCCACACTTCAGGACTCATGACATAAGTATCAAGAGGCGGATTACAGGTATGCAGGCGGGTCCCATAGAGGGTTGTCTCTGAAATACCGAACTCCATCAGTGCTTCCTTGATGAATATCAAGCCATCAACATCACTCGCGGCCAACGTGCGGGGGTTGTCCAAAGGAGTGAACACAGCCCCCAGCTTGCCAATGAGGTCGGCGAATTCACCCATGATCCCCGTAAGCTTCAGCCCTTCGAAAGCGTCCAGGGTAGGAACTGGCCTCTTGGACAAGACCAAGAACTCCGGCTCCGGATGACATCCGAGTACTATCAGACTGGAGTACTCGTTCCGCAACTCAGGAAACTCCTGCCACAGCGCCCTATGAATCTCGCGTACTCCGAGAAGGTCTGCCCCATAGACGAAGTACTTCAATGCCCGTGAGATAGGAAGTGGCGTCCCCGGAACCAGAGCGGTGATGATGCTGATATCCGCCCTGTCAAACACCTGTCTCCATCCCTGCCACACCACTGGGGCAAGCGCATCCGCACTATTGGCGGCTTCGAAGACGTTGCGTTCGTAACGAGGGGTAATCCTTACTCTGTTGTCCGTCTCATGCTCGATCTTCTCTATCCACCTGATGTTTGTCTTTTCCCGAGGGTTATCCGGAGGGAGAAAAGACATGAAGGATAGGTCGATACGAGGAACAGAGTGGACCGGAGTAAGCAAGCCGGGATCAAGTTGGGCTCCCATGGCGCAGGTTCTCCTTTGTGGCGCGACCTGACCGATACTTCTCGTCTTTCACGGCATCGGCCTACGTTGGGTTCAGCACGATCTATCTCATCGCCCCCTTCGCTTCGTGTGTCGGGGTTTGACAACCGCGCGGCGCTAGCTCTAATATCATACCGTAACATACTGTTGTGTAGTGTAAGCGGAGTCTGGATGTCACAGCCAGGGGAAAGCATGCTTCTTTCGCGCTCGAAAACAGCTGTTCTGGCTAGTGGCGTGAGTGCGCGCGTGAGTGCGCCCAACAGGCCGTTGATCGTGGAAGACCCGCCCGACGGGTGTCGGTAACCCAGGACGATCAGGAGCAAAGATGAGATGCCTCGTCGTTTTCTTCTCGCAGTCAGGCAACACTGAACGAATTGCTCAGGCCGTTCGCGAGGGTGTGGAAGCAGCCGCCGATAACTGCGAAATCCTCCCGGTGAAGGAGGCGAATCCCCGTCGCCTACGTGACTACGATCTGTTGGGCATCGGCTCACCCGTCTGGGGCGCGGAACCTCCCAATGTGGCTGGTTTCCTAAGGAACATGCGCTTCGTCGGGGGCAAACACGCCTTTGCTTTCTGTACACATGGCGGGGTTGGTGACCCGTTCTTCCCCAGTGTGATAGCGAAGTTGAAAGACCGAGGCCTGGTCGTGATCGGAGCCCGTGACTGGCATGGCGACGTCTCGCTCTATCACCACTGCCAGCCCTATCCCACAGCAGGACACCCCGACAAGATCGACCTCCAGGAAGCATGCGAGTTCGGTCGCGACATGGTGGAGCGCAGCCGCAGGGTCTCCGCGGGTGAACCCGGTCTCGAACTGCTCGCTCCGCCGCCTCCAGGGCCCATGACCGAAACCGAGGCAGAGGGCTACGCCCTCGTGAAGAGCCTACCGAAGAAACTCAAGTTCCACCAAGAGAAATGTACTTATCCGGCCTGTCGCCTCTGCATGGACAACTGCCCGGTCAATGGCATCGATTTGACCATAGACCCGCCTGTCATCGCCAAGCCGTGTGCTGCCTGCGAGTTCTGCGCTCGTATCTGCCCCACCGGCGCCCTGGACGTGAGCGATTGGCTGCAAGCGATGGCCCCGAGTGGACCTGCGATGATGAGGAATGTGATCTTGCCGAGCCTCGAGCGGGCGGAGGGAGAGGGTAGATTCAGGAGACTGCTCCCCCTTGAGCAGGTCGGTTTCACTCTGAACTACGAGATCCACACGAGACACCCGCAGTGGGTCATCGGCACAGGTTATGTGGATGAGAACGATAGCAACAGCGGATCGGGAGGTCAGTGATGGCGGCCCACACTCTGGAGAAGACCGTCGAACGGTTGGTCGCTGTCCACGAGGTCCAGCAAGTCATGGGCAAGTACGAGTACTACCTGGAATGCGGCATGGGCGAAGAGATAGTAGGCCTGTTTGCCGCAAAGACGCCTGGCGTTACCGCCAACATCGGTGATTGGGGCGTCTTCAAGGGTATCGATGGGGTACGGCGGCTCTTTGTCGGCATCATAGCCGGCATGATGAAGCAGCCTGGTTGCTTGGCCGAAGCCGATCTCACCACCCCGGTCATCGAGATTGCTGGGGACGGGAGCACCGCGAAGGCAGTCTGGCTCTCACCCGGTTTCGAAACCACGAGAGACCCTCGCACGAACGAGGTTAGGGCAGGCTGGTGCTGGACCAAGTACGCCTGCGACTTCGTCAAGGAGGACGGGGAGTGGAAGTTATGGCACTGGAACAACTTCCTCACCTTCTTCTCCGAGTACGACAAGGGCTGGAAAGAGGGCGGTGAACACTACACGCGCCATAAGGGCGAGGAGCTGGCCTTCCCGCCCGAGCTGGCTCCTGATGGACCTCCTTTGCACCGGCACATGCCCTACTCCCCGGACAGCGCACCTCAGTTGCTTCCGGCGTTTCCCACACCCTACGAGACCTACGACGGAAGCCAGGATTGGATCGATCCGACACGCCCTTGCCTCGGGTAGCGCCAACAAGCGGCTGAGCACGCTACCGTAGCTCCGGGTGAACACCTGGGCGGAAGGTTCGGATACCCGCTGTTCGGCGGCACCCGCGGCGCCCGCCCGCGAGGGCAACGCATACATTCGGTGAGCTTTTTCGGGGTCGACGCCGCTGCTCGGCGTGCAGCCATTTCCACGTGCGTAATCCACGCAAACCGATCAGCCGAAACGCCCGCATGCCGATCAACCATTCCGCTCATGCCGATCAGGTCGGAGCGAAGCGACGCTCAGGTGGCTAACAGGTAGCAGATTGATCGTGAGGGGTGCAAAAACCTCGATCTCGCCTATCAAAGGCAGCATCGGCTACGATTCAGGATTCTCGAAACCACTGAACCGGGAGTGCCGATGCTGTTGTCACTTCTCTACTTCGCTGTTTGCCGGCTTTGGTCCGGCCCCCTTCGGGAGCTGGACGAGCACTACTGCTCGCTGGCTATCGCCCGTTGGGAGGCGTTTTCCAGCGAAAGGGCCAGGAAGTTGTGAGGGTCAACAGTCTCATTCTAAGCTTGAGCTTTACTCATGGGCTTGCGAGGCATGGGGACGGCCGGATCGGGTTCTGGCACCCCACAGCCCGCGCGGCACCTCGTCGGATTTGGTGCCGGGAGGACTAGCCTGGGTCCTGGATAAGGGCGTAGAATCTGTGGCGGTTGGCACCTGAGGGGCGTTTCATTCCGTCATGAGCCTGCAGGGGAAAGCGCAGGTAGGGGAGGCCGGCAATGAGCGTAAGGCGTGTCCTAACCGTAAGGATACTCGTTATCTTGTCGGTGTTTCTCGCCGTTGCCGGCGTCGTTGCCGCCTGCGGCAGGGTCGACTCAATCAGCCGCCCCTCGTCGACCACCACCTCCGACCTCGCGCCGACAGCGGGGATCACGCAACCGAACGGGACCCTGCAAACGCTCTCGAGCGTTGACGGTTGGACCATCACTCTCATCCCCGGGACTGACAAGATACGAGGCCAGTACGACCAGATACCTGAGTCGGTGGGTCTATCGAGCAATCAGGGTGGGAGCCCGCCCGGGCCGTCGACGTTCGAGCCGAGCGTCGCGACAGACGGCGGCCGGGTCGTCTACAGCGCCTACTACGGCGGAAGGCCGCAAGTCTACCTCTATGACATCGCGAGCGGCACGGTCACGCAGGTAACGAACGACCCGGCTGACTCGCAGGCCGCCTACGGCGAGATGATCCAGGTGCAGATCTCGGGAGACTGGGTGGCCTGGCAGAGAGGCAACAACACCGGAGCCATCTTCCTCCACAACCTCGCCACCGGCGAGACGAGACAATTCCAGCCTCGGGAAACCGTTACGTCCTGGCGCCTGACCGGCGGCCGCTTAGCCTGGGTGGAGGGGATAGGGTTGCAACAGGCTCAGTTATACCTCTACGACCCGGCGGTCGGTTCCCCCCAGACGATCGCTTCCGCACACGGGCTCGTGGGCTTTGCCATGGACAACAAGCACCTCGCTTGGGTGGGTGGGGCGAACGGGAACGAAATGTGTCTGTACGATCTGGCGACCGGCAAGACCAAGAAGGTCACCGACGCCTCGCAGCACCCTGGAGATCTTGTGCTGAGAGACGATGTGCTTGCCTGGGTCGAACGCTACGGCGACTTGAGCAAGCTTTTCGTCTGCAGCGTGCAGACCGGCGAAACAAAGGAGTTGGATGAGTTCGGACCCTTCAACCCGGAACTGCAGAGCGACGGTCGCTATCTCGCCTGGAACCGCGGAGAGGAAGCGACCGGCACCGAGGTGCGCGTCTATGACACCAAGACGGGAGTGGTGATCAAGCTGGGCGACGTGACGGTGGAGGAAGACAGCTGGCCAGCCCTTGATGCAGGACGTATCGCCTGGACGCGCGCGTACCGTCAGGTTGGGAAAGCGATGACGAACGAGGTGATAATGGTGCGCGACCTTCCTGACGGACCCGCGCTGCAACTCACCGACAGCCCCTGGATCGACCAGCCGCCGTCCATGAGCGGGGACCACATAGCCTGGACTCGGGACTCCAGCCCAGACGGTGTTCCGAGTCGCGCGATCTTCGTAGCCAGCCACACGGGGTCATGAGGACCCGAGTTCTGTGAGTTCGGCATCGACGTCGCCCAAGCAACAGAGGTGGTACGCCGCGGCAGCGTGGTCGAGCCGTGGCTACTCACTCGGGCGAGGGGTACGTTTATCCTGATCGGGGGCATGAGTCAGAATAAACGTACCCCTCAGGTCAGAAGAGAATGCTCGTTTTGGGACTCTGGAGCCCAAAGCGCGCGGGCTCCATTTGGCTGCGTCAGAGTCCCCCGATTGGCACATGTCACAGGTTCAATTCGGGGCTCAAATGAAGAAGACCCTGATTTCCGGGCCTTCTTCTTCGTATGGTAGCGGGGACAGGCTTCAAACCTGTGACCTTCGGGCTATGAGCCGATGGAATGGGATCTTTGTTGGTTCTTGTTGGTCGAACTTGGTGCGCCGAAACCGCGTCGGAAACGGCCCTGCGGCCGGGCAACTCAGACGAACAAAGACGAACAGAGACCCGCCGACGAACGCCTCGACCCACTCTCCCTAATCCGCCGGTCCGCCTTGCAGACGCCGGCAGATACCATCTTCACCGGCCGCCGAGGATTCGTGCGGGCAGATCGACATACCCCAGTTCGTCCGGACTCCCGAACCGTCAGAACGCGACTGCTTTCGTGGCCTTCTCCTACCGATTCTGCAGCGGGTACTCCAGGCAGGTCCTCTGCTTGTTCTTTTCAGTTGGGACCACCAGCTTGCCGTCGACCTCATCGAGCGGGAACCACCACTTCTGCGTGTGTTCGCGAGGATCGACGAAGTCATTCGCGATCACCTGTTGCCGCTGTCCGTCCACCCGCTCATGCAGCCATTCGAGGCTGCCGTCCCACTCGGCGAAGTCACGCGGCTCCTGGCCCGGGATATGCCACGGGCATACCTTGGTGCACCGCCCGCAGACGCAGCCTTCCTTGTTGAGCACGTCGAAGTCCGAGCATACCTTGCTGTTCAGCTTCCAGGTGTAGTAGCCGTTGTAGAGGGTCTTGGGCCCCCGGGTGATGGCGCGGGGCGGACACTGCTCGGCGCATAGAGTGCATTTGCTGCAGTAGTCTTGGAGCCCAAAGTCGACGTAACCGTCGGTCTCGAGTTCCATGTCGGTGAGGACGCACGCGGCCTTGAAATTGCACCCCAGGAACGGATTGAGGATGATGCCCATTCGCGAGACCTCTCCTAGACCAGCGTCCAGCACGATCTGGGGCATGAGGGTCATGTACCGTTTCATGTTGGAAGCCTGCGCCTCCCAGCCCAGCCGGCGCACGTAGTTGGCCATGGTCTCGGTCTGCATCGCCAGCCGCTGATAGGTCTGGAAGCTCGCCCCGTCCACTATCTCCTCCCAACCGTTCGAGGCCGAGATCGTGGGGTCGTGTTTGCGGCACAGGAAGACGATCGCGTACTTGAAGGGAGCCTCGATCTCCCTGCCCTTCATGTTGTGGGTGTAGACGGCCGACTGGCTCAGGGGCCCGATACCCATCATGTCGGCGCCCAGAAAATGGCCCATCGCCTTGAGGTGCCGGCTCAGCACACGCGGATCTTCTGGGATGGGCGCCTTCTCGGGGGCCACAGGATTGAGCTTCCGCATGATGGTGTTGATGTGGTTCTGCATGTCGACCAGAGCCGCCCCTATGGGGTAGCGCACGGTCATGCGCGCGAATTCCCGCTGGATCTCTTCCCCGTATTCGCCGAACAGTGACTTGCCGAAGGGACTCTCTCGTTCGTCGCGCCGCTCGATGGGCCCCACGATCTTGTTGGTCGGCTTGTCCACCCGCTTCAAGAGATGGGTGGGCCATGGTCCGATGGGGCCGTCACCGTAGAGGATGTCGTGATATCTGAGTCGATCCATGATCGTGCATTGACCTTTCGCTCATGAGCTACCACAGGATGCAGGTAATAAGCGGCCAAACCGCGCGGGGACCACGGGCAAGTGAGAACGGATGGGTTGATCGTCGCGACTCAGCCACTAGCATACTACCTGGTTGGGTGGCGAAGGTAGCGCAGCAAGCGCGGCGGCCTGCGCCAACGGTTTCCGAGCCGCCATGTTGGTGGGCGCTGTTGTCACGCTGGTGGGGGCGGCCATCTCATGGATGGCGAAAAACACGGACCGATGCGACGCCTGAGGAGTCAAGGCTTGGGCGAGTACCATGGCCCGATGCTCTTGAACATGCGTCGGCGCGTTGCCTACTCCACAGGCGGGCGCATCAACTCTGCTCCGGTTTCGGTATCCTTGGTGGGAGTCAGGATGCCATGACCTTGCGCGCATGGCTCGGCAGAGGGCGTGCCGGCGGCCCGGCGTTGGCAAGGTCGTTGACAGGTGGCCTCCAGGGGCGGCCGGATACCGCCGTTTCGCACGTGACCTAGCGATAGGAGTCGACAAAAGGAAGCAGAAGCGATGAACCCACTCACGCTGGACCTATCCATCTACGAGCGCTTCGGATTCGAAAACCCGCCCGTCGGAGTCAAGTTCCTCTTTGAAAAGCCGGAGGAGATCGAACGACTTGACACGAGGGCGCCTCTATGCGGGATGGTCGCCGAGGCACACCGGAGGGGGACTCCATTCTACGCCGACGTCAACAGTTACAGTTGTCCTCCGGGCACCCATGTGCTCGGGTGTGACTTGCCCAAGGCTATTGAGGCCGGCTATCTGGGACCCGAGCTCAAGGTATTCAAGGAACCGTATGCGAACCTGCGCGCGCTCGAGGCCGCGCCCACTTTCGCGAAGGGCACTGTCAACTATGTTGCGTTCGCTCCGCTGGAGCACCTGGCGTTCACTCCAGATCTCCTCATCATCCTGACCGATACTACCAGCCAGGCGGAGATCCTCCTCAGGGCGCTGAGCTATACGACCGGCAAAGTGGTGACCAGCAAGATGACGCTGGTGGTGGGGTGCGCCTGGCTGTATGCCTACCCGTACATCTCCGGGGAGGTGAACTACCTGACCACCGGCCTCGGCTTCGGTATGAAGGCGCAGAAGGTCTTCCCTGAAGGGAGGCAGTTGATATCCATCCCGTACGACTGGCTGCCCACCATCACCCTTAACCTGCAGGAGATGCCCTGGGTGCCCCCGTCATATTCTGGCGAAGACCCAGACTTCGACAAAAGGCTGTTCGCCAAGTTCGGGTACTCGCTGGAACTGTAGCTAGGCCCGGGCTGGCGGGAGCCGGCCTCTGTGGGGCCGTAGCCCCACTCTTGTCCTCAGCGGTCTTACCATCGGGCCACGTAACGGTGTGCGTTCGACCATGATCCGGGCGTGGTGAGTAGCGGGAGGGAACCTCCCCCTCCCGCTCTCTCAGAACCTGACGGGTCCGTAAACTCTCGATCTGTTTGCTTGAGCGGCGGCATCCGTTAGGATCAGG
>PMIZ01000139.1 GCA_003157225.1 Actinomycetota bacterium
GAAGCCGGCGGCCGGTGTGACCGCCGCCAGCCCGGCGATGAGCCCCGATAGGAGCCCGAGGGTGGTGGGCTTTTTGGCCAGTACCCAGTCGAGGCACACCCAGGCTATTGCTCCGGCCATGGCGGCGAGCTGCGTGGCGACGAAGGCCAGCACCGAGATCTTGCCCGAGCTGAGCGCGCTGCCGCCGTTGAAGCCNNGAACCAGCCGAACCAGAGCAGCGCCGCTCCGAGCGCGACGAGCACGAGATTGTGCGGCGTGCCGGTCTCCGGGTACCCATGTCGTCTGCCGACCACAAGGGCCGCGGCCAGGGCTCCCATCCCCGCGCTGATGTGCACCACCGCGCCGCCGGCGAAGTCGAGCGCTCCGTAGACCTTGAGGAACCCGCCGGCTCCCCACAGCCAGTGCGCCAGCGGGTCGTAGACCAGCGTCGCCCACAGGACTGCGAACACGAGAAAGGCGCTGAACTTGAGGCGCTCTGCGAAGGCGCCGATGATCAGGGCCGGGGTGATGACGGCGAACATCATCTGGTAGATCATGAACAACAGGTGCGGGATGGTGGCCGCGTAGACGGGGTTGGGGTCAAGCCCGACGCCGTGCAGGGCGACATAGTTGAACCCGCCGATGAGGCCACCGTGATCGTGGCCAAAAGCGAGGCTGTAGCCGACAAGCACCCACTGCAGGCCGACGACGCAGACGGCCGCCATGCACTGCATGAAGATCGAGAGGATGTTCTTGCGGCGGACGAGGCCGCCATAGAAGAGGGCCAGGCCTGGTGTCATCAGCAGAACCAACGCCGAACTCATCACCATCCAGGCAGTGTCGCCACTGTCGATCAAGGTCTCTCCTCCCTCGTTCGAGTGTGCCGTGTCTGAGCTATGTCAGGAGGCTCACAGGGTATCAGGAGCCGCGCGCTGCCGGAAGAGACTTGCTGTAACCGGGATTCAGGTTCGGTGAGCCCTCTTGCTATGGAGGTGAGCTAGTCTGAGCAGCCAGGCGTCGAACCGCCCGCAATCGGGATTGAGGTAGTCGCGACGTTCCCAGCGGATACGGGGTGATGCACTGGTGCGGATCAGCGTCATCGACGGGATGAGCGCGGGGTTGCCGACGAATCCCTTTGCCGGACTCCCGCGGGAACCACAGTCGCGCAATAGGACTCTGCCCCCTGGTAGAGTGAAGCAGTCGGGGATGCTGTTGCTCCCGTTCTAGCCTTTGGAGGGTGGTCTGGTGGGGTGCCCGGATGAGGTATTGAGGCTGGTCGAGCGCTTCGAGCGTGGAGCCGCGGCGTACCGCGCTAGCGTATACAACGAGACCCAGGTTCGCCGCGAGTTCATCGATCCGCTATTCAAGGCTCTGGGCTGGGACATCGACAACGAGGCCGGCTACGCTGAAGCGTACAAGGACATTGTCCACGAGGATGCCATCAAAGTGGGGGGCCTGACCAAGATTGCCACCTCGCTGGTCAGCCCGTCCGCGATCGCGCATTTCTCCGCTCTGGCGCACCACGGGTTGACCGATCAGATTCCTCAGGTTATCAGCGCGATCACTACTCGGAAGGTTGTGGTGCCGAGCATGAGGATGGCTGAGGGAGCGGGGGGCAGCACCTCTGGCGTTCGGCTGGTCTCGACTTCCGATACGTAGTGATCGTGCCGAAGCGCTTCAGCTTCGGGATCGAGACGGTATGGCTGGAGGAGCGCTTTGCGGTGCCTATCACCGACCGGGAGCGCACCGTGCTGGACCTCTTCGCGATCCCCAGAGTCTTCGGGGGCCTGGGTGAAGGTCTCTCCGTTCTCGAACGCGCATCGGATGATATCGACGTCGAGACACTCGTAGAATACGCGATTCGCTACGACTCGATTGCTGTAGCCAAGCGGCTCGGTTGGAGCCTGGAGCAAACGGCCGTTGGGCACCCGGCGCTAATGCGCCTTCTTGAGCTGCCGGCCACTCACTGCACCGTCCTCGACCCTGGGCGAGTCAGGCGCGGCCGGCGTGACCGTCGCTGGATGATCGTGGACAACCGCGCCGAGGACCGGGTGTGACCGACAGACTACCTCCGCTGCGAGACCGCCTGCTGAAGGAGGCCCGCAGGCTGAGCGTCCCCATCGACATGGTGGAACTTGACTATGATCTCAGATGACACCTGCAGTTGACCCCCCGGGTGCCGTCTGCCGCCCATGATGAGCGCGGTCTGGACGACTGTCCCGACCCGCGGCTAAAGTTGCCGACGAACGCTGTCGAAACACGGATTGAGGAGCGCCCGTGCGCTCCACCGGGAGAGCACTAGCGTTCTGGGGGTGCGGTCGTGGAGACTAGGGAGCAGGGAAGCCGCCACTGGTCGGAGATCGATAGAACTGAGATCCGCTCGTTGTCGCTACCGGCAGGGTACGTGGCGCAAGAAGCAAAGCCAACAAAGAAGCCTGGATCCCGCAGGCGGCGGCTTGTCTTGATAGCGGGCCTTGGCGTCGTCATGATCGGCCTGATGGGCTTCTTCGCCGCCTATCATCTGCGCACTTCCTCTATCAGCAGCGGCCCTTCCGAGGAGCTTCACGCTCGGGAACTCGCGATCGCCAGGCAGGAGCACCAGAAGACCTTGGCTGCGGTCCAAGCCACGATCAACGAGAGAGTCCAATCGTGGAAGGCCCTCCTCGAGTCGATCGCTGCGACAGGAGAGGACAAGACCAAGGAGTTGGCCGCCTTCCTCAACGGACCACCGGAGGATATCGCCAAGGTTGCCGCTGCCTATCAGAAGGAGTGGTCTTCTGGGGCAGAGAACGGCAAGCTAGGGGTGGTGCCGGGCACCGTCTCCATCGTGAAGGTAGTGTTCAATCCAACAGGGGACATGGCAGGTGTTCTCGTCGGGAGGCAAGTACGGCTGGCCGACGGGACGAAGGTGCGGTGCCTAGAGAGCACAGCCTGGATGAACTCGGAGGGCGTCTGGGGCCTTGCGACCTGGGCAACGTCCTATTGGTGCGGAGGCAGCGGGAAGCTCCCCTTCGAACAAGGCACTCAAGTTGACGGGGTCGTATGGTCCCCGGCGAAGGTGCAGGAGAACCCGCCGCAGGATGCGCCGAAGGCTGGGGTTTCTGTGATCAGCGTGACCTTCGCGGTGAGTAATCAGGCCGGCGTCCCCGTGATTCCGGCAGACTACGCCATCCGCATCTGGACCACCGACGGCTCCTCTCACGACGTATCGGCGCTCACTGAGAAGTTGCTGCCGGCGACCAAGAAGCAGATGCAGACACCCCTGCTGGGTGAGCAACAGGCGCGTTTCACTCTCGCCTTTGAAGTCCCGGTGAATACCGATCTGACCGGTCTCCAGTTCGAGGTGACGAAGGTGTCGGCCACGCCTTCTGCGGAGCCCTCTTCCGAGCCGTTTCCGGGGTTCGTCAAGCCTGGCACGCCCCACTCGTGGGCGTTGGCTGCCTCTGCGGTTCTCTGTGACTACAACGGAATGCGGGACGATCTGCTTGCAGGTATGTCCGTAACGTCCGAAAACGCGGGGGCGGAGAAAACGGCCTTGGTCCAATGGTGGAGTATCCATAGCAGGGACGACCTGCTCGCTGCGCTCGAGTGGCTCGATCAGGAAGGACATCGGAAGACGTGGGACGATGAGGCGGCGTATCTGGCTTCTCTGAGCCAGGCACAACTCCAGCAGGTGCAGAGCGAAGCGGCCAAGGACCCAGAGACCAAACATCAGATCGAAATGGTGCTGAAATACGCGCCGACCCTCGGTTCCAAGAGCCTCAAGGGATGGGACTTGTCGCGGTACATCTGCCTCTGCCGCTGGGGCTACCTGTGCGGATACCTCGACGAAGAGGAAGCCTGGAAGCACATCATGCCGGTCGCGGCAAAGCTTCAGGCCACATTCTCGTCATGGAAAGAGCTGGGGGAGAACTATCTGATAGGGCGGGAGTTCTGGTCCTACGAAGAGACAAAGCGATCTGGAGACGCGATAAGCCGTGTTTACCAGGGACTCGTCGACAACAGCTACGGTCCTTGGCAGTTCAACAAATGGGACATGGATCTCGGAGTGGCGGCTGAGGGGACCATCTAGTCCGCGTCATCCTGACCCTTGGGTATTTCGCTCACAGCAACTCCAGGAAGCTCTCCATGGCCT
>PMIZ01000284.1 GCA_003157225.1 Actinomycetota bacterium
CCTGCAGAGCCTGTTCTACGAGCGAGGCTGGACCGACGGGCTCCCGGTGATCCTCCCCACCCAGGAGCGGGTGGAGTACATGCTCACCGGCACCGGCCGTCCGCGCGACGAGCTGGTGGGGGAGATCTTCAACCATGACACCAAGGAGATGATCAGCTACACGGTGGGCGACATCGCTGTGGTGGCGGTCATGGCCGGGGCGCGGCCCGAGCACCTGCCGGTGATCCTGGCCACGGCGGCGATCAAGCAGTCGGCACTCACGCCGTCGACGACCCCGTTCGGCAGCATGCTCCTGGTCAACGGGCCCATCCGCCAACAGATCTCCATGAACTGCGGGGTAGCGGCCTTCAGTCCGGCCAACATGGCCAACGCGGTCATCGGCCGGGCCTGGACACTGATGTCCATCTGCTGGGGCTATGCGCGGCCCAAGGTGACGCTGTGGAGCTCCCAGGGCAACAACTTCCTCTACAACAACATGTGTGTCGGGGAGAACGAGGAGCGGAGCGTCTGGACCCCGTTCCACGTCATGAAAGGCTTCCAGCCCGACGAGAGCGTGGTGAGCGTCTTCAAGGGCTGGTACGTCATGAACAGCCTGCACGCGGCCGCCAGCCGGACCGTGGGGGAGGAGATAACCCTCCAGCTGAGCGTGATCCCTGCCCTCTTCTCCAACGCCACGATCCTGATGGA
This sequence comes from Actinomycetota bacterium, assembly GCA_003157225.1. The sequence goes on from PMIZ01000284.1 coordinate 688, forward strand.
CCCGCTGGTGGCGAGGCAGCTCAAGGAGATCGACGGCTTTGAGACCAACGCGGACTTCAGCCGCTGGATCTCCGAGAATGCTCTCATCCCGAACGGGAGATACTGGGGCACCGATACGATTGACATGCTGGTGGCTCCTGCCGCGAGCGCCGGGACCGAGCCGTACGCCTCGTGGAAGAAGCTGCCGGACGACCAGCTCATCCCGCACTACCACATCCCGGACAACATCAACATCGTGGTGGTCGGGGGCGAGACGAGCCCCGTCTGGAAGACCAGCGACTATGGGTGCTGGGGTAGCTCGTCGGTGGACTACTGGCGGCCGACTGGGGCGGCCAAGGCCAGGGCCGCGCGCGCCGGGCACTAGCAACTAGTTTCAGCAGCCTGCTGGGCCTCGGCGCTGGTGGACTACTGACGGCCGGCGGCCGGCGGCTTAGGCGGGCGCCGCTTCCTGATCCGGAGGTCTCGGACGACGAGTAGCGGGAGCGCGAGGAAGTGCCGGCGTACCGCCACGATCGGGCGTGAGCGTAGAGACCGCTACTCGTCGAAGTCGGCTGCCGACAGCCCGGCGTCCTCCATGATGGCAGCCAGGATCTTCGGGTGCAGAGTCTTGCCCGAATGGCAGGGAAGTGTGACGCGGCGGCCTTGTCCATCGCGAAGAATCACGTGGCTACCTCGCCGGCGTACCACTTCGAACCCTCGCTTCTCCAGTTCGCGCTGCACTTCCCTCGCGGTCAGGCGGGGAAGCTGAGGGCTCATCCCGGGACTTCGACCGTGATCAGGCTGATGGTCTCAACCTGCGGGACCTCTTCGCCGCATGTCAAGCGGTCCTCCACATGCAGACTGACCGCCTCGCGCAGGTTGTTGAGGGCTTCCTCGTATGTGCAACCCTGCGTATAGCAGCCCTGCAACTCGGGGCAGCGAGCCCAGTAGCCGTCAGTATCGCGGCCAACGATCGCGGAGAAGTGGTACTGCACCTGGGCCTCCAGGCATCCGCCGGTATGAGTATCAAGCATACACCTACCCCTCTTCTGTCAATGCGATTTGCGCGCTGATCCGCCCCAGTTGTTTGACCTCGACTGTAGCCGCAGGGCTGATATTGCGGCGCGAGACTTTGGTTTGAATGTGGCCCTCGCGACGCATCCACTGATGGCTCTTTTCAATGAGATCGATGAGGTCTGCGCGCGGCTGCGTCCGCGAGGCAACGAACCGGCATTACGCTCGCAGTCTCTCTTCAGCGGCCTGGCCTAGGCGCCCTCGAGTTCCTCGCGGCGAGGCAGGTCGGCGCCCTGTCGCGAACAGGTCATGCCCGCGGCGCGGGTCGCGAAGCCCAACACGTCGCACAGCGCGGTCAGCCGTAGCGAGCGCAGTCGCTCCGACGTCAGCAGTCCGCGCTCGGCGAGCGCTGCCAGCAGCGCCGCCTGGAAGCTGTCGCCCGCGCCGACGGTGTCGACCACGGTCACCGGCGCCGGCCGCACGTCCACATGGTGAGCGGCCGTCCAGGCCGACGCGCCTTGAGCCCCGCGCGTGACGACCACCAACGCCACTCCGGCGCGCAGCCATTCGGTCGCCAACGCCGAAGCGTCAGCATCGGGGAACAGCAGATCGAGGTCCTCATCGCTGATCTTCAGCAGGTGCGTGTGCGGCAGCATCCAGGCGAGCGCGGCGCGCCAGCGCTCGAGCGAGGGCTCCACCTGCAGGCGCACGTTCGGGTCGTAGGCGATCACGCTGCGTGGGTGCTCGCGCGTCGCCAAAGCGCGGAGCGTGCCGGTCACCGGCTCCATCACCATCGAGTACGAGCCGAAGTGGAAGGCCTCCGCCGGCTGCAGCCGCTCCAACGCCGACACGGGCAGCATGCGGTCCGCCGCGCCTTCGCCATAGAACGCGTACGACGGCACACCACGCGCGTCCAGGCCCACGAGGCTCAGGGTGGTGGGCGCATCGAGCCGCGTGATCGCATCGACTCCGACACCGTCGTCGCGCAAGGCCTTCAGCAGCCTTTCGCCAAGCAGGTCTTTCGACACCGCGCCAAAGAAGGTCACCGGCCGGCTCAGGCGCGCAAGGCCGATGGCCACGTTGAACGGCGAGCCGCCGACGCGAGCGTCCAGCGCCATCCCGCCCGGGGTGTCGGAGCCGGGGAACAGGTCCATCAGCGCCTCGCCGCTGACTACGATTCGGGGCACGGCTGTCATAGTGTCTCTTCTTCCAAGATCGCGGCTCGGTATGGCCTACGATACCAGCGGTAGGAACTCCGCCGGCGCCAGCGCTTGGACGAGTCCTCCTGAGAAGTGAGCGAGGTTGCGCGTGACTATGTACTCGGCCCCCGCCCTAGCCGCGGCGGTTGCCTGGACCTCATCCTCGAAGTCCTCGCCCGATCCTCCGAGAGCGCGCCGGATGACCTCTCCATCTACCGTCGCCACGTCGACTATCTGCAGTAGGTCCTGCAGGTGCGCGTGAGCAATCCGGGCGCTCACGCGCTTCGCGAGCAGGTAGAAAAGAGTAGTGACCGTGTGCGCCGCGATGAGCCCGCGGCAGAGGCCGGCCTCACAGGCGGCGAGGACAGCCGCCGAGTCAGAATAGAAGGGCTCGCGCCTGCCAAGCACGTCCAACACCACGTCCACGTCGAGCAGCACCAGAGGAACGGGGCGGAGGGGGCCACCCGCAGTCTCCGGCGGCTCGGCAGGCTTAGCCATGCTTCTGGTCGAGATGCCCGAGGAACTCGGCGCGGGAGACCTCCGGCGGTAGGAGGCCGGACAGCCCTCTCGTGATCGGAGCCGATGCCAGCGGATCGCCGTCTTGAGAGAGCCGCTGCAGGTACGCGGTGACGAGGCGAGTCAGGCTGGTGTTGTGGTCACGGGCGTACCGTTTCGCGCCGTCGAGGACATCCTGAGAAATGCGTATGGTCAGCTTCTGCTCCTTCATGCCGTACATTGTACTCGCTTCTTGTACGGCGCACTGTCGTGTTTTCGTCCAATGGGGCTTCTGTGAAGGAATTCTCGGCGCGTCTTCGCTGTCTGACCATCGGCCGGAAGTAGTAGCTTGAAGGCGCGAGTGTCGGTGATCGTCGCCTCGCGGCCGGATGGGAACAAGTCCCACTCCGAGCCGAAGAGTCCCCCCGCCTGACTCAGTTCGCCGGCTTGACCGCCGCCGGCCCGTACGTGCCCGAGCCCAGGAACCAGGTGTCGTCGACCTTCATCACATAGCCGAGCTTCGGCTCCTGTTGGTTGTTGTTCGCCGGGTTGGGCCAGGTGTAGTAGAGCCAGCCGCTGCCCTTCTGGGCGAGGGACACGAGTTCGCGGATCACCTGCACGCCGTTCGGATCCTTCATGTCGATGAGGTTCTGTCCCACCAGTGTCGCGTTCCCGCCGTGGGCGATCACGGTGCCGTCGAAGCTGTAGGCGTAGATGTAGAGTTGCCCCTGGTGGAACTCGCCGCCGGCTCCAGTGAAGGTCTTGAGCGCGGCCTGCTTGCCGTTCGCCTTGGCATAGGCGACCGCTTTCTCAACGAACGCCTGCACGTCGGCCTTGGTGGGGGCGAGGGTGGTGGAGGTGGCGGCTTGGGTCGTGGGGGTGTGCTCGTTCTCAGATGACATGCACCCGGTCGCGAGCGCGGGCAAGGCCAGCAACACCGCTACTGCGACGATGGTCGTCAGCATCCACTTGGGCCTACGCGAGCTCCTCATGAGATCCTCCTGCGGCTGTGCCGAAATGAGCGGGGCGTCAAGGTATGTATCGGGTAGGGGGTGCGGGGGGCTTTAGTGGGGGGCAGAGCCGGTCAGATTACCTCGAAACGCATCGAGCGCAACTGGCCTCGGTCGATCCGATTGACGACTCCCAAGATCTCGACGCCGACGACCTGGTCTCTCGCGTCGCAGTCGAGGGTGACCCCGGGCCTGACGGTCTCGGATTCCACTATGGGGGTGTCGTCGTCCTGTCAAAAAATGATCTCTCTCGGCTCTATGAGCCGATCCACTTCCTGGACTTCGAGACCTTCATGTCCGCGCTTCCCCTTCATATGGGTGCGTTAATAACGGCAAATCGTGCTGGAGGTCAGTCTCGATGCTGTCCGCGGGCTGCGCTATCCGACTTTGGTCGCACCTCCGCTCCGGGTGCGGCTCAATGCCCGATCCTCCGGACCGGCCTCCGGGTCCTGAGCCCGGGTGGCTCTTCTCCGGTCCCAGACTCGTCCCCGGTGCCTCGATGCTTCCGGTCGAAAACCGCCCAGATCTTGCCCCCTGTGGTTCTCCCGGCAAGGACCACGTTCTACGCCACCTCATTGCCGCCACGCCCCAGTAGTGCTCAAATGAGCACCATGACCGCCGACATCATAGCCACCGTCGTAGCGGGCATCTTCCTGGTCGTCGCCGTGGTCGGGACGGTCACCCCGGTGCTGCCCGGCAGCCCGGTGGCCCTCGTCACGTTGATCGCGTGGGGGGGGGTGCTCGGCTCGGCCGCGTCGTGGACGGCCGCGGGCATCGGGGCCGTGCTGTCCCTCGTGGGCTTCTCGGCCAGTGCTCTGCTGACGGCCCGGAGGCTGAAGAAGCAGCACATCCCCCGGGGCTCGACACTCGTGGCGGTGCTGGCCGGCATCGTCGGAATGTTCGTGATCCCCGTGGTCGGCCTCTTCGTCGGCTTCGCCGGCGGCCTGTTCGTGAGCGAGTACGCGCGGCGGGGAGACTTCCAATCGGCTCTGAGATCCAGTGGCGAGGCGCTCAAGGCGATGGGCCTGGGCATGTTGGTGGAGTTCACGATGGTGGCTCTGGCGTCATCGGTGTGGGCGATTGGTGTGATCGTCCACTTCGCGGCGGGGTGAACGAGCGGCGCGACCACGCCGCCAGGCATCGGCCTCAGCCGTAGCTCGAGCAGTCACCGGTTCCGTGGCTGACTGCGCCAACTTCCATCCAAAGACTGATGCCCCTCCGAGCGCCCGTCCAATATCGTTCGTTGGCATAGGCGATCTCGCCGCACTGTTTGAGGTGGAGGTAAGAGCGCTGAACCAGGCTATCGCGCGCAACGCGGAGCGCTTCCCGGCCGACTTCATGTTCCAGTTGAACGGCGAGGAGGTCGCTCTCTTGAAATCACAGTCTGTGATATCAAACAATGGTGAAGACGACCCGCACCCGGGCCGCGGCGGGCGGCGCCACCCGCCCTACGCGTTCACCGAGCAAGGCGTTGCCATGCTCTCCAGCGTGCTGAGGAGTCCCCGGGCTATCTTGGTCAACGTCGAGATCATGCGTGCGTTCGTGCATCTGCGGCGAATGCTGGCCTCGAACGCAGACTGGAAGCTTGCCGCCCTGGAGAAGAAGTATGACACGCAGTTCAAGGTGGTCTTTGACGCCATCCGCGCCTTGATGACTCCGCCGGATCCAAAGAAGAGGCGATCGGTCGGGTTCGGTCCTCCGGGGCAGAGCTCGGCCGGGGAAGGCGTACGTTGAGCGAGATCACACGCCCTTCTGCCGACCCTCTGCGAGCGGCGCACCCGCGCCGCCAGGCCTCATCCTCAGCCGGGCGCGGTGACTCAACGGACTCCTGAACAAGGGTCTCCCTGCCGATGGAGAGGTCAGATGGAGGTCGGCTCGTGAAACAGGAATCAAGAAGACCACCGAAGTGGGCGGGACAGGGAGCCACCGCGTTTCGGGTCTCTCTGCTCCTAGCCCTCACCCTTGCGCTCCTCGCCGCTATCATGCCGGGAACCGGTCATCTAGTCCGCGCTGCGGATGCCGCTGCCTCGACGGTGGTCGGCCCCAACTTCTTCAGCGACGTCCCAGCCGACTACCGGTATGCAGGCGCGATCGACGCCCTGCGGAGCAGCGGCGTCATCGCCGGCTACCTTGACGGCGGCCGGTGGCTCTTCAAGCCCGACAACCCGGTGCTCCGCGCGCAATTCGCCAAGATGATCTGCGGCGCGCTCGATATCCCCGTGTCTGAGGCCCAGGTCGCGCCTTTCTCCGATCTGGGGCCCAACGATCCCACCGACCTCTACCCGAACGACTATGTCGCCGCCGTGGCAGCCCGTGGCATCACCACCGGCACGGCCCCGGGCCTCTTCTCCCCGTGGAAGCGCATCACCCGCGCCCAGCTCATCACCATGGCAGTGCGGGCGGCCAGTGTTCTGGCTCCGGGTGCCCTCTCTGTCCCACCTGTCACTTTCGCGGGCTCTCTGGGTAGCTTCGACCCCAATCACGACGCTGCCATGCGCACCGCCGAGTGGAACAGCCTTCTTGCTGGTGTGGATGGTTTCGGCAAGACCTGGAATCCCTCGGCTGACGCCTCGCGAGGGGAGACGGCGCAGATCCTGTTCAAGCTCATGAGCGCCGTCGGCTCGCCGGACACGAATCCGGGCGGCGGCGGGTCCGGCGGCGGCGGGTCCGGTGGCGGCGGGTCCGGCGGCGGTTCCGGCGACTCGCCTGCGCAGCCGCTGGGTGCCAACGTAGCCATCACGTTCCGGCTGTTCCCTCCCGACAACCCCTGGAACACCGACATCTCGCAGTATCCCGTGCATCCCCTGTCGGACCGCTATATCGCGAGCATCGGCCGCAACACGGGGATCCATCCGGATTTCGGCACCACATGGAACGGAGCCCCAACGGCATCCCGTACGTGGTGGTATCGGGCAGCCAACCTCGCGTACCTATCTCCTTCTACTACGCCGATGAGAGCGACCCCGGACCCTATCCCATTCCTCCGGATGCTCCCATCGAAGGCGGACCCAACTCGGGAGGCGACCGTCACGTGCTCGTGCTCGACGCCGCCCACCGCATGCTCTACGAGGTCTACGACGCCCACTTCTTCGGGGACCATTGGGAAGCCGGCTCCGGCGCCGTATGGGATCTCAGCAGCAATGCTCTGCGCCCCGACACCTGGACCTCAGCTGACGCCGCCGGCCTGCCCATGCTGCCCGGCTTGGTGCGCTATGACGAGGTCGCTTCGGGCGAGATCACCCATGCCCTGCGTGTCACCGTCTCGCAGACTCAACGCGCCTTCATCCACCCGGCGACGCACTACGCCAGCGACAGCACCGACCCCGACCTGCCGCCCATGGGCCTTCGGCTGCGGCTGCGGTCGGATTTTGATATCTCCGGATTCCCCGCGAAAGTCCAGGTGATCCTCCGCGCCCTCAAGAAGTATGGGATGTTCGTCGCCGACAACGGCGGTGACTGGTACATCTCCGGCGCTCCCGACCCCCGCTGGGACGACGACGAGCTGCACGTTCTGAGCGAAGTCCCCGGCAGCGCATTCGAAGCCGTCGACACCGGCGCCATCATCACCAAGTAGAACGTCACAGGCGACGGGCCTGGGATCGCTCAGATCGCGGGCGCCTCATCCTCCGTCGCTTCTGCCTCTTCCTCGCCAGTCCGCGATCCGCAGCAGCAGGGCGGACAGCAAGCGCATCCCTTGCGCCCTATGCAGAAGTAGGCCAGCGGCCCGATCCAGTTGATGAAGACCAGGCCCACCCACATGCGCTTATCACCACGAATCTCGTCAGCGCTCCGGTGAGCCAGATCCCAGAGGGCGGCTACCAGCAAGCCCACCTGAACCGCCGCTAGGACGACGAGGCCCGCTCTCTGGCCGGCAGAGAGATCGGCCCAACGTTTCTTGGCCATGATTACCTCCTATTGTGTCGATGATGGGTGGCCCACCCGAGGGTATACCCCTATTCTTCGGACAGGCCCCAATTCTTGAAGTATTCCTGGTAGAAGGGGGGCTGCTGGAAGTCGTGGTGCACCGAAAGACCGAAGCGCCGGAACCCCATGCCGGTCTCCTCGAAGTGGTAGATCCCATCCATCAGCTCCTCGAGCCTTGGCGTCGGCACCGTGAGCACCATCTCGTCGTCCTGAGCGCCGGCGCGTTCGAAATCGCCGGGATCGGGAACGGTGACCGCGCATTCTCCGGTGAGCAACGAGCGAACGACGGAGTGGACGCAGGAGCCGATAGGATCGAGGGTGGAGGTCACTTGGGTGCCCTTCGCGTACCGCAGGGCGAGGAGCAGGTGCCGCAACTGCGCGGGGGTGCAGTAGATCATGGCGAGGTCCGGATCGAAGTCGGCCGTCTTCAAGGGCGCGATGACCATACCGGCGTATTGCCCCACGGGCAGGCGCGTCATCTCGCGGGCGTGCTTCGCGGCCGCCTCCCTGTCGGCGATGAAGAAGGAATTGGTGAATCCGTCCAGGTAGTCCTGGGGCGTCTCCACCAGGCCGTAGGAGATGATTGGTTCGAAGCACCAATGATCTTCCAGGAACATGGCGATGGTAGTGCCTTGGCGGCGCGCAAGCGAGAAGGCCTGGCACACGGCGTAGTGCTCGCCTTTGTCACGCTTGGGCCGGATGGCTCCCTGGGGAATCTGGGACTCGCTCTCGAGCATCTTGATCGCGATGGGGTAGGTCCTCAGGATCAGCATCCTCTCGAGGTCTGTCCCGTACGTGTTGAATGTCGGCACTGAGGTCATCCCTCCAGCTCCTCATCGGCGTTCCGGATTCCAGTGCGTGGCACCCGTGCCGAGTTGAGTCTATTGGGTGAGGTGGGGGCGGTCAAGGCCTGCCCCGCCGGGTGGGCGCCCCGGTGCCGGCGGAAGGCAGCCGCTTGAACGCGGCTTACCGGTCGAAGCAGACGAACCGGCCCTGACGAGCCTCGCGAAGATGGCTCAGAACCTGGCGGCCACCCGGTCCTCCTATCCGGCCGGCTAGCCGCCAGGAGGGACATCCAGATCTTGCTCCGCGGGGATTCTTCTGGGGCGAAGTTGGGAATAGGACGCCCATTGATGAGGTGTGGGCGCATCCGAACGGAGAGTTCCTGATGAAGATGATCGAAAGTGCGATCGGTGGTGTGCCTCTCATAGCGATCGACGGGGATCTTGACCACTCGTCGAAGCAGGTCGTCCGCGATGCGGTGACCGGAATCCTCGATGGGCCATACCCACCACGGAGCCTTCTCTTCGACCTGACCGACTGCACGTTTCTCGATAGCGGCGGACTGACCGTGCTCTTGTACGCGCTGGGGCAGTTGCCCGCTCACGGCTGGCTGGGGATCATAGGTGCCTCCGCCGGCACAAACCAAGTGCTCACGTACACCGGCTTTCTCGACCATGAGAAGGTGCGGTTCTTCTCGTCTTCCAGCGATGCGGCAGCCTCACTTGCTCGGGAGAAGAAAGTGCAGAAGACGTACGACCGCGAGCGGGCAGAGTAGGGGCTACGCGGGACGGATTGGGCGCGGCGCCCCCGTGGCTTGACCGGAGCCATGCACCGGCGTACGCTTTCACGCTCGACGAGCTCAGCACCGGCTGGTCTGTCAAGTGCTCGAGGACCAACGGATCGCCAAGGTGTTTAGGATGTGGACGTACCATGAGTGAGGCCCGGTCGCCGATCAAGCCATACCGCCAGTCCTCGCCGCGGTCTGCAGGAGTGCGCGTGCGGGTGGTGGCGCACGTGAGCCTGGTCGTGGCTATCCTGTTTGTCGCCCTGCTGTGTGTTGCTTGCGGCTCCGGCCGTTCGACCACGCTTGCCTCCGCGTCAACGGAGTTGCAGGTGACGACGACCACGACCGCGCCACCCACTACCACCACCGCCGTGGCCACCACGACGAGCACCGGCTCGACCACCACCAGCGCCCCACCGGTCACGCTCCCGGACGGCCGGGTCATTCAGATCTACTACGAGACCGTCCAGGCTAAGGGCGAGGTCCACGCCCTGGCGTCGCCCGCAGGCGCCGCCGTGCAGACGTTCGAGCGGATCAACGAGCTCCGCGCGGTGACGACCATGCTCGCGGTCTCGTCGCCGTCTTCCGGGGGAGCGCAGGGCTGGTATGAGGTCCTACTTCCCAAGCGGCCGAACGGTAGCAAGGGATGGGTGCCCGGCGATGAAGTGAGTGCGAGTTTGGTCACGACGGCAGTGGTCGTGCGACTTGGTGCCCACAAGCTGACCCTCTACGACCTCGGTCGCGAGTCGGCGACCTATCCCGTCGGCGTGGGTTCGGCCGCCAATCCGACGCCGACCGGCGACTTCTTCGTCATTGGGGTGCTCAAGGGCGATCCGAGTAGCGCCTATGGGTCCTACGCGATCGGGACCAGCGCGTTTTCAGACACCCTCACCGACTGGCCGGGCGGCGGCGTGGTCGGCATACACGGGACGAACGACCCGGGCAGTGTCGGGCGGAACGTGAGCCATGGCTGCATCCGCCTTCGCAACGAAGACATCACCCAACTAGCCCGGGCGATCAGCCTTGGGACGCCGATCTTCATCTTCCCCTGAGGCCCGCCCGTGGCGCTGATCATGGTCGGCGCCTCGCCTCTTGCCAAGCGGCGATTCTTTAGTATTGTGAAGAGCGGCGGGACCGCGATGTGGCGGCGCCTTTGACGGATGACGACGGCGGCAAACACCGGCGGTGCCTGAGGGGAGAGGGACCGTGTCCGAATCCATGGCAGCTGGTTGGTACTACCTCAAGAGCGGAGCGGCGGCGGACCAGCAGGTCGGTCCGTTGACGTGGGAACACCTCTACGCTCTGCCTTCGTCGGGGGCGCTTGGGCCTGCTGATCTCGTCTGGCACGCGACTCTGCCGCAGTGGCTTCCGGCAGTGCAGGTTCCGGGCTTGTTCTCGGCCGGCGTCCATCCCTTTGCCTACCAACCCGGCGCGCAACCCCCGGCAGCCTGGACGGCGCTCTCCAGGGAAGGGCCGACGGCAGAGACAGAAGGGGGGCGCTCCGGCGCTGTCCGGTCGGCTCTGGCCATGATCCTCAACCCGGGCCAGGTGGCAAGAGGCGCGCTGGAAGGCGTGCCGTGGCCCTTTTGTCTGGCTGTCTCTGGCTTGGCCTTCACCCTCTTCTTTCTGCAGACCGGGCTCGACATGCACCGGGTCGGCACCGCCGGCACAGGCGCCGCGATAGGCTTCACCTTCCTGGGGCTGGGTGTGGGCACCATCGGGGTGGGCTTGGTCGCCGCTCTGGCCTGGGCCCTGGCTCGCCCGCTGGGCTGCGGCCGCTCTCTCGAATGGACAATACGGGCCTTCTGTCTTGCCTACACTCCCACGCTCATATTCGTGATCGTCGGTCTCATCTTCAACTTGGCCGTAGGCTGGAACACCGCGGTGGCCTTCGGGGTCACGGGAGCGCTCTGGGCTCTCTATCCCTTGCTCGGCATCCTCAAGGAGATGACCGGGGAGAAGCTGGCGGCCTCCCTTCTCCTGGCGAGTGTGTGCGGGGCCCTCATCATAAGCGTCTGGGCAGTCTTGGGCATATAGGAAGGGGGCTGAGCGGTGAACGAGGGACTGACCCAGAAGATACTGACCAGCTTGGTCGTTCTGGGTTGCTTTGCCGTTCTGGCCTGGCTGAACGGGCGCCTGGTGGGCAGCGGGGGGGGACACGTCGTGCTCTACACCGTCTTCGGCCTCGCCCTGGTCCTTCTCGGTCTAGCCGCCCTGGCTGGGCTGAACTTGGTGGCCGATCCGTCTGTTCTTAGGCCTTGGGGGTACGCGGCAGTGTGGAACACGGTGGCCCGTGGTTTTCTGGTCGTCCTGCCCTTCACCTTTTTGGCTCTCCTCGCCGAACTGGTGTACGACTGGCAGGCCGCGCCGGCGTTCATACAGGCATCTATCATGACCTCGGGCGCGGCGGCTGGGGCCGAGCTCATGCGCCAGGCCGGACGCAAGACCCGCTACCTGATCGTCTCCATGATCGTGGCTTTCGTCTTCACCGCGGCTTGGAGCGTCTTCTCCTACGCCTTCCAGAAGGTGGCGGGATGAGAAGGGCAGCCTTTCGTCTGGCGTGGGTGGCGGGCTTGGCTATCGTATGCCTGCTCGCGATGTCCTCAGCTGTTTTCGCTGATCGTCTTCCCGCCTCCGGCGACTTCAACGGCTTGGTGATCACGTACTCGGTTTCGGGTGCCCAACTGGGGGCTCCCGTGGACTCGGAGGGCTTCACCACCAGCCGAGCGGTCACGGGGAAGCTCTCCGGTGGCCGGCTCGAGGTCTCGGGGACCGTGGAGGCCTCCGGCGGCTGGTCGGCGGCCGTCACGGTGACGGTCAGCGCCGGCGAGAATTCGAAGTCGTTCTCGGCCTCTTCCCCACCCGCGCCCAACGGTCTGGCGGAGGCCCCGTGGAGCCAATCGTTCACCGTCGGAGTGGACGTGCCGAAAGGGGCCTCGGGATCGGTTGACATCCTCTTGACCGGCGAGTACAACGCTGGAGGGCGGGCGCTGGAGGTTGTCGGTACCTTCGAGGGCGGCGGATCCGCCGGTGGGACCGCTACAACTATCGGTGGAGCCGGCGGCACCAGCGGAGGGAAGGGCCACAACGCCGGCAAGATACCGGGACCCGGGACCTGGTGGAAGGTATTGGTTGGGGCTGTCGTCCCCGGCCTTATCGCCGGGGGGCTGTCGCTCACAACCGGTCTTGTTGGCGGAGGGAGTGTGACCCCTGTCGCGCCTCGCCGCAAGAACATTCCTCCTCCCGATGCTCCGCGCCTGGGGCCGGCGGGACCGTATCGCGAGACCCCCGATGGTCCGCTCATCTATCCCCCCGGTATGCAGCCCCCACCAGGTGCGAAACCGCTGGGAGGGCCGCCGAATGCCGAATCTGGTTTCTTGGACGACCCCATAGGCGCGGGAAGGACACTGGTGGATGCCGGGAAGGCGCTGGGCAAGGGGATATACGATTTTGGCCGGGGTACCTTGAACACCATCGTGACCGGTTACGAGGAGATCGGACTCTTGGGATTCGAGCTCACCGACAGCAAGGGCCCGTCAGTTCTCAAGGAGCTCTATCACTCGCCATCCATCATCCCGCGCACGCTTGTCAACATCGGTGGCGAAATACTGGAAGGTGTCAACCCCACCGAGGAGTTGAAATCGCTGAATGATCCCAACATGTCGCCGGAAGGAAAAGCCTGGGCTATCTCCTCCATTGCCCTCAAGGCGGCGAACGCCTTGTTGATCAAGGATTCGCTCAAGACACGCGGCCTCGGGGAGCCCCCGGCTCCCGGACTGCCGGAGTTCCCGCCCGAAACGTCGCCTCCCAAACTGCCGGAGTTCCCGCCCGAGTCCCGGGTGATAAAGCCGGAACCGCTGAAGACTCCGCTCGATCCCGCGGCTAGAATATCGAAGATGACGCCGAGCGAAGCGACAGCCCAAGCGGAGAAGATGGTCCCGGCGGAGAAAACGGCCGCTTACGAGAAGTTCAAGACCGAGGTGGATTCGGCTGTTGACGACTTCTCCGACAAGGTGGATAGGGGGGAGCCCATCACGCCCGAGGACGTGCTGGACGTCACCAAGGATCCGGCCAGCACTCGACAAGTGCTGGGCAAGAAGGGCGAGAGGCCGGTACTGCCCAAGGTGACGGACGCCGTCAAGCAGGGGAGGCGCAAGATCTACGACGGCACGGATGAGAAGGTCTTTGGGGACCTGAAGGAAAACCCAAGATTTGCGGGGAAATATGCGGAGGGGGAGATAGAGGCAAAAGAGGTCAGCACGGGAGGGGAGGCCGATGCCACCGGCAGCACCGACCGGGACGTCATGTACGTCCACAAGAAGCAGGTGAAGGTCGTTGGCAAAGACGGAACGTCAACAACGATCGAGGTCGAGGAGCCCGTGCCTGCGAAGGACGTGGAACCCGTCCACGACGAGGCCTTCGCCAAAGAGACCAAGTACGAACCCCCGGACCCGCCCGAGGGCGTTGACCCCGCGGCCTGGAGAGAAGCGAAGCTGAGGGAGCATGCCGAGCAATACGGGCAAAACGTGATAGACCGGGAGAACCCCGAGTTCATCGTGGAGTACAGGGCCGATGGGGGTCCCGGCAAGCTCACGAGCGATCCGGCGGAGATGGGCAAGATCTACCAGGAAGTGAAGTTCAAGGACCTGTGGGAGAAGGGGACTCCGGGGAAACAGACGGAAGCATTGGAGCAGCTGCGGAAGGCGGGCGACGCGGCCAAGGACGCCGCGGAGAGCAAAGGCAGGGCGTTGGATCCGCAGACCCTGGACGCTCTGGATCTCGTGAAGAAGGGCGGTGACCCCGCGGTGGTGGACCAGGCCGTCAAGAATCTCGGCGTCCAGGGGGGAGTCGAAGGCCTATCGAACCGGCTTCGTTCGATAATCGAGAGCAAGAAGTGGAAGTAGAAACTTGGATTGAGGCATAGGGAGGGCGTGCGCCGCATGAACGCATATCAAGACAAGCGGGTTGCCAGGCTCTCCCCGGGGGCTCTCAAGGCCCTGGTCGGCCTCGACGGAGTCAAACCCAACCCCCTCTCTCCCTTGGCCGCCCTGGAGCTTCCCGCAGGCCCGGCGGACAGGGAGGAGATGGCCGTCCAGCTCCAGACCATGGATGGGCCCTGGGAGTGGGCGGCTCCCGCGCTGCTCTCTCCGCAACGGTCCGTCGCGCTGCTCTATGCCGACCCCGAACACGCTCGCCTAGGCCAGTACGTCTTTCCCGACGCCGCAGGCGCGGGGCCCGCTTTCAACGCCGACATGACCGCCGAGGGCCTCAAGCTGACCGGCCCCTGGTCCCTCGGGGACATAAGGATGGCCCTGCTGGAGCAGTTCTCCTTGGAAGCCGTAGCGGACCTGTCGCCTGCCCGCCTGGACCTGACTCGCCGGCAGCTCTGGGGCCTGGCCGCCTTTGCGGACGCCTATCGAGTCTCCCGGCTGACCCGGGGCTTGAGGCGCCTGGAGGGCCTTCCCGAAGGGCTGAGCATCTCCGAAGTGGTGGGGGCTTGGAGCGACGGCCTGGCCAAATTGAACCCGGAGTGGTCGGTGTCCATGCTTTCGCTTCTAGGACCAGACAAGCTTCCCGCCGGTTTCGCGGGGGAGATTCCCGGCGTCCTGGTGGAACTGGCCGGAGCCGGGCTTCTCGAGAAGGTGATTGTGGCGGGCAAGAACGATTGCTACGCACCCCGCGGCGATCTCCAGCGGCTTTGCCTTGAACTCGCCGGATCAAACGCCGACTTCGGCCTGGTGTTCAGGCGCCTGGAAGGTCCCAGCACAGTAGCGGCGAGCATCATCTACGGGTGGCGCACCTCCGAGGGCATCTGGCTAGTCGACGTCGGCCCCGGCGCTGGAGAGCCGGCTATCCTGCAGGTGGGGCCCTATCTCTTCATGGAGCTACTGGCCGATCTGCTCGGCGGGCAGCCGGAGGAGGCGTCGACGACCGCGTTTCACATGGAGACCCCCTACTCGCGTGACGCCTTGATCTCCCGGTTGCGCGAGGTGCCCCAGGGCGGGCAGCCCGCGCGAACGCAAGAGGAGCCGGTACCTCGCCGCGCCTTTTGCACCCGATGCGGCAACCCCGTGACGGAGGGGGAGGCCTTCTGCACCACGTGCGGCTCCAAGGTCTGACCTCTCCCCGTGAGAAGCACACTTAGGAGGCTCCGTTCTTCCGCAGCCTGCCAGCCCGACGGCTGGTGACATTCGGGTCGAATCCGGACCAGGACCTGCTGTGCTGCGATCAACTTCTCGGCGGTCTGGCCACATCTGGTGTGCCGACTCTTGACTATTAGTAACTTAGTAGTATAGTGGGCTTATGAGAACTGGCCCCATGAAGTCACGGGGACCTGGAAGGGCTCACCAACGAACACAGCGGTTCGCCGGCCAACCGGCGGCCAACATTCCAGGAGACTAGAGGCAGAACTGAATGACAGCTACGTCGTCGATACCAGGCTTTGACGAGGAGGCGCCGGGCGCTCCGAGCCCGCCGAGCGCCCCGGACTCTCAGAGCGTTCCGGGCGCTCCGGACCCGGGCGCTCCGGACGAGGGTCTCCCGGACCCGCCAGGAAAGGCTGACGCAGTGGCCACCGCCGATTCGGCGGAACTCGTGGCCTCCTCGGTGCGCAAGTTCCAGAAGGAGCTGAGCGCCGGCATCGTGTCGCTGGCCCTCCTCGCGCTCATGGCTCACGCGGACAAGCCGCTCTACGGCTACCAGATCGCTAAGGAGCTCGAGGGCTTCGGCGGCGGATTGCCGGTGAAGCAGGGGACGCTCTACCCGGTGCTGCGGTCGCTCGAGGCCGGGGGGCTGCTCACCAGCGAGGTGGAGCCTTCGGTGACAGGCCCGCCCCGCCGCTACTACCAGGTCACCGCGGAGGGCCGGCAGGCGGTCGTGGTGTGGCGGGAATCGTGGATGAAGACGCGGGAATTCGTCGAAGCTGTTCTGGAGGGACATCGTGGCTAGGGATATAGAGACATATCTGCGGGAACTCCAGGTGGCGCTAGCGTCCGCGGGGGCCGATCCGGCGCTGGTTCAGGACGCTTTGTTTGACGCTGAGGAACACCTGCAGTCCGAGATGGCGGCAGGCGGAGAATTCACCGCCGTGACCGAAGGGTACGGGAGCCCCGAAGAGGTAGCGGCGGCGTACCTGGGGACGGTGTCGGTACCTGACATGGCGAGAGCGATGAATGGGCAACCAATGGTGGCCGCGGCGCCGACGGCCGACACCACCGCCGTCCGCGAAGGGGGCGCCTCCTCTCCTTCGGATGCCCCCGGGGACTACAGTCCGCCCGTGGCCCCGGCGCCGCCGGCTCCTTCCACGGCACAGTATGCGCCTGGGCCCTACACGCAGCCTGGCGGCTACGGCCAACCTGGCGGCTACGTGCCCACCGGCGTGCAGTACGGGATGCAGGCGGCGGGCGCCGGCACTCTGCAGCGTCATAGCGTCTGGCGGGACGTCCTTGGCCCGTTCGCCGATCGCCGGGTCTGGACGTCGCTGGTCTACATGCTGCTGTCGTTCGGGACCGGGGTTGTCTACTTCACGCTCGTGGTGACCGGGTTCGCCACGGCCGGTCCAATGCTCATAATGATCGTCGGCATACCGTTGCTGGCCCTGGTCATCGGAATGGTCCGGGCACTGGCGCTGTTCGAGGGACGGCTGGTGGAGGTCTTCTTGGGCACACGGATGCCGCGCAGGTTGCGGCCGGATCCTGTGGGCGCGGGCGTCGTCAAGCGGGTGCTGTTCTGGCTGAAAGACGGGCGCACCTGGGCGTCGACGGCATACCTGCTGCTGATGCTGCCGCTCGGCATCGCCTATTTCACCATCGCGGTGACCGGGCTCGCGCTGGGCGTCAGCTTGGTGACCGCTCCCATCTGGGGCTGGTTCCAGTGGCGCTTCGCTGATCACACGTTCGTAGCGAACGGTGTCAGGTATGACGTGTGGCCGCTGTGGATGATACCGATTGCCTTCGTCGTCGGCGTGCTGGTGTTGGTTGGCTTCATGCACCTGGTCAAGTGGATCGGGCGCGGGCATGCCGCCTTCGCGAAGGCGATGCTGGTGCGGTTGGCCAAGTAGCCATGAACGAGCGTGCCGAACTCGAGTTGATTGCCCGACGATGGATCTCGCTCTGGTGTGCTCCGGTTGACTGGGTGCTGTTCGACCGTTTGCACGCGGACTCTTTCCGGGACTGCTCGTCTGCCGGGCGTGACGTCTCCAAGGAGGCCTTCGCCGACAGTCTGGCGCGGCTGATATCGGCGTTTCCCGATCTCCAGACTTGGGCGGAGGACATCGTCGTGGACGAGGCCGCGGGCGTGGTGGCCATCCGCTGGTCGGCAACGGGGACGAATAGGGCGCCTTTTCTCGGCATCGGCCCGACTGGGCGGCAGACTCCCATCACCGGCATCGAGATCATCGAGATAGCCGACCGCCGCATTGCTCGCCGCTGGGGTGAGTGGGATGTCAGCGGGCACGTGCGCGGCACAGCGTAGCAGAGCGGTCCGGTGACCGCTGCCCTCTCGGGTCCGGCCTCGGGCGGCAACGGTGTATCATGCACTTCAGTTCGTCTACAAGGAGGTACATGGCGATGGGCGCTCTCGCCCCCTGGCATTGGGCAGTGTTGATAGTTGTGATCGTCGTCATATTCGGCGGCAGCTTGCTTCCACGGCTGGGACGCTTCTTTGGCAAGAGTGTCACCGGTCTGAAGCAAGGGCTCAAAGAGGGCACTGAGGAGTTCAAGAGCGCGGTGAACGAGAACCCGGACGCCGGCAAGCTCGACACTACTGCGTCGAGCAGTGGCGAGGCACCGAAGAACAAAGACGGTTAGGAAGGCGTATAGCATGGATGGCATTCTTGCTCCCTGGCACTGGATCATTCTCATCGGGGTGGCTCTGCTGGTGTTCGGGCCCAAGAAGCTCCCAGAGATGGGCAACTCGATCGGCAAAGGCATCGCGGGCTTCAGGCGCGGCCTGAAGGAAACGCAGGATGAAGTCACCACCGCGATGGCGGAGCCGACCGTGCCCGCCACAGCCGCGACGCCGAGCTTGCCCGAGACCCTGAGCGCAGCCGCGGCTAGCAGCGACGCGGAGAGAGAACCCGAAGCCTAAGTCTCCGCGACGAGGGACGGGAGACCCGCCCACAATCGCTATGTATACCGTCGCACGCACTCGACCGAGTGCGAACGTCTCCTGCCGCGCATCCGGATATGCCATGATTGACGGCGACCGTCAGCCGTGGAGCAACCGGAGGTGCCACAATGACTAGAACGATCGACCCGTTGGTTTCCACGGAGTGGCTGGCAGCCCGACTGCGCGCGACCGACGCAGAGGCCGCGTCGCGTCCTGCGGTGATCGATATCAGGGAACCCCACCATTACGCCGCGGGTCACATCCCGGGCTCGATCTCGGTGCCTTTCAGCCCGGTGTCCGACTGGGCCACCTCCGACGACGAACTGATGCTCGAGCTGCCCGACGCGGACGAGCTGTTCGACGTGCTTGGCTCGTGTGGGTTGGGCGCCGACTCTAGAGTGGTCATCGTCGGAACGGTGGAAAAGCCTCCGGCCCCGCCCTTCGCACTCTCCGACGCCAACCGCGTCGCTGCCACCCTGTTCTGGGCCGGGGTGAAGAACGGCGCCGTTCTCGACGGCGCCTATCCCAAGTGGGTGGCGGAGGGCAGAGAGATCACCACCGAAGTTCCTACGGTCACGCCGGTGGCCTACAGCAACAACGTGGCCACCGACCTGGTCGTCTCGACTGAATACGTGAAAGAGCACATCGGTAAGTCAGTGATCGTCGACGGTCGCGATCCGGACGAGTATTCCGGGGTCAAGGTCGACCCATTCGCAGGCAGCGTGGGACACATACCATCGGCTCGGTCTCTACCGGCTATCGGGATGTGGAACGTCCAGGGCACCTACAAGCCGGTCGACGAACTGCGACTCATGGTCGCGAAGGTGGTGGGTCCGGACAAGAATGCGGAGATCGTCACCTATTGCGGAGTGGGCGGGTACGCGAGCGCCTGGTGGTTCGTGCTCACGCAGGTGCTGGACTACACGAACGTGAGGATCTACGACGGGGCGGCGGAGGCCTGGGCAAAAACGGAAGCGATGGTCGCTTCGCCCAAGACCGAGAAGTTCATAGTCACCGACCTACAGATGCCGGAGTTCCAGCAGAGCATCCAGCCCGTGTACTCCAAGTTCGCCACCCGCGTCCTCTGGCTCGACGACCGCGTGGTCGAAGGTGCCTTCCACATGAACGTCTCCTGGTACCTCAAGGCCGCGCCGACCCTCGCCGACAAGCCGCACGTGCACGCGACCGACGAGATCATCGGCTTCTTCGGCAGTAACCCTGATGATCCCTACGATCTCGGCGGCGAGGTGGAGATCTGGCTGGAGGACGACAAGCACATGCTTACCCGCAGTTGCATGATCTTCGTCCCGGCTGGGATGAAGCACTGCCCGCTGACCGTCACCCGGGTCGACCGGCCCATCTTCCATTTCACCACTGTCACCGGGCACGAGTATGACCGAGTGTCGGCAGCGGAGGCGCCGGGGGCGTCGGACAAGGGGGAGGCCTGATGTCGCCGAAAGGCTTCAGTGTGCCGCTCTCTCCCGAGGGCCGCGCATCGCTCACGACTCTTCCTCCCTGGCACTACGCCGGCGACCTGCTGGTGATCGACTTCGACGCCGAGCCGGCCGCCGTGAGTGCGGTGCTGCCGCCTGGTCTGGAGCCGGACCCCGAAGCCCCGGGCGGGTGCATCGCCTTCTTCGTCGCCTGGCAGTACGCGAGTGAGAACGGCGAGGAATACCTCGATCCCGCCCGCAGCGTCTACAACGAGTTCATCCTTCTCGTGAACGCGCTCTACCGGGGCCGTCCCGTCAGTACCTGCCCCTACATCTACGTCGACAAGGACACCTCCATGGCCCGTGGATGGATCCAGGGCTGGCCGAAGAAGCTGGGCGAGGTGGGGACTACACGGGCCTTCCCGCTCGCGTCGAAGGCTGCGCCCCGCGTCGCGCCCGGCGGCCGGTTCGGGGGCACGCTAGCGGCCAACGGACGGCGGCTGGCGGAGGCGGTGGTGACCCTGGAGAAGGTCTCGGACGATCCCGTGTATTTCGGCAAGCGCACTGTGGTCAATCTTCGCTACTTCCCGCAGTTAGCCGGGGGCGGTAAAGCGAAACCCCCGGTTTGCGAGCTCGTGCGTTCGATCCTTAGCGATGCGCGCCGGACCGAGGTGTGGGAAGGCGAAGCCGATATCGAATTCTTTCCCGCTCCCGACAACGAGCTGGATGCCTTCCGGCCAGTGGCGGTGCGTCGCGGTTACCGGTACAGCATGGCCATGACCATCGACGATCTCGAGGTCCTGGAGGAGCTCCCGGGCGTCGGGTAGCCCTCAATCTGGCCGGCGTGCAGGCGACAAGCGCGCCGGCAATTGGACCTTAGGCCAACTCGCGGAGCCTTCTCTCCTGCCGATGAGATTCAAGGACACCTCTGAGGGTGCTGGATGGGCAAAAGCTGGGATGGAGGCGACCAAGTGGCGCTGGCGACAGGGGACAGACTACATACACGGAGCGGCAAGCAGTTCGCTCGAAGCATGCGTCTGGGTGACGTCCTGGTGGAGAGAGGAGTCATCACAGAGCCACAACTGGTCCTGAGTCTTCGCTATCAGAGCGATACCGGGGCTCGGTTGGGTGACGCGCTCACGCACCTGGGCTATATCACTCCCCAGCAACTGAAGGACGCTCTCACTTGGCAAGACATCTACGGGCTGTCGACCCTCGGGGAACTCCTGCCGAACCCGGGCGCTTCAACACTTCTCACCGAGAAGTTCTGTCGCGCCCGCAAGGTGCTCCCCATCGACTTCGACAGCGGGGGGGCGCTGATTCTGGCAATGGCCGACCCGGCCGACGTGATGACCGTTGACGATGTCCGTCTCATCACCGGCATGGAGACCAGAGCCGTCGCCACAACGCTCGCCGCCCTGAACGAGGCTTGGGAGTTCGTCTATGGGGTGCGCGTGCAAGTCGCGCCCGACCGTACCGACGCAGAGCCGGCCGGCT
>PMIZ01000082.1 GCA_003157225.1 Actinomycetota bacterium
GGGACGTGTCAGCCGGCGTCCGGCGAGCCCTCCGCCCCACCTCTGGGTGTGGGGCCTTCAGGCAATCCCGAGAGCCTTGTACAGCTTCCTCGTCCTGAAGCCCACAATAGCCAGGAGGACTCCCTGGATAAGCGCGTAGATACCGACCAGCACGATTATGCTGAACACGCTCAATCCGGGCATCGCGATCAGGAGGATGCCCAGGATGATCGAAAGCGCCCCGGTAAGCACCAGCAACCACTTGACGTTCGAGTCGCCCTTTGGTGCCTCGAACCCCGATACGACGATCATGAATCCGTAGACGATTGCCCATGCCGCTATCAGGTAGAGAACCGTCACGGTGGCGGCGCCGGGACGGGTCATCGTCATTATGCCTATGACCACGCAGACGACACCGACCATCAGCGACAAAAAGAAACTCTCCTCGCGCTTGATATCCGCGTAAGTTGCCGCGAACGCCGCGATGCCCGCCGCCAGCACAAATAGCCCGAAGACGAACACCAGCACCTTTGTCGTTGAGCCGGGCCACGCCAGAACGATTATCCCGAAGATGAACGCCGCTATCCCCCGTAGCAGAAACGACCACCACCTGGGTACGCTGACCTCTTTAACATTCGCCTCTGCCATGGACTCCTCCTCGATGATCGGCCGCGTTCGTGGCTCGGACATTCTTGTGAACAAATTCGACGCGCGCGGCTCAATCCATTTTGCCTGGTGCGCCAGGGGGGAATCGCGGGTCCGCCGCCTGGCAGCTCCGGTGTCATGCGGCATCGATCCCGGCGGTGAGGCTAACGAGAATAGCTGATAACAGTCTCGAACGTATGGATCGATCGCGCTTTCGATGATGCGGTGGGTGCCGCTCTAACCCTGGCTTTCCAGGTCCTCCACCACCAGATCGAGCGTCTTGTCGATGAGAGATTCCGTAGCATGGGCTTTCTGTGTGACTATCTTCTCGAGTGTCGGGACCACGAATGGGTCGAACTGCACGCCCGTATAACCGATGATCTCTTCCAGCGCTTCGGGAGGAGTGCACCCCATGCGGAACGGCCGGTCGGACCCGATCGAGACAAATGCGTCAGCCACCGCGAGTATCCGCGCGAGCAGCGGGATTGCGACCCCAGACAGGCCGTCCGGATAACCCCATCCGTTGTACCATTCGTGGTGGTGCCGCACCGCCAATACTATCGGCCTCGGGAAGCCGAGCTCCTCCAGCTTGCGCGCCCCGATTACCGGGTGGCGCTCCACGGCGCGTCTGAGGTCCGCGTTCTGCATGTAGTCTATGCCGGTCTCGCTATTGTCCTTGATGAGGGCATGGATCGACTCGTCGATCATCCCTATGTCCATGAGATATGCGCAGACCCTGAGCTGGTCCGACTGCTCCGGGTTCAGGTCAAGCTCCTCGCCCATGGCCGAAGCCTCGAAAGACACCCTCTGCCAGTGCCCTTTCATATACGGGTACATGGATTCAAGGCGCCTCTGCACGGCGCCCATAACAACGGTGTCGTTTCGCCTGCGGCCCCCTACGCCAGGGCTGATGAATGTGGTTTCACCTTGCGACAGCGGGTTTTCGACATCCAATTACAGCAACCCTCCTTATTCCGATCTGCCTCTAAATAATCGGCATGTCGGAAGGATTGCTGAAGTCACTCGTTTGGGGCCTGGCCGGCGCCTCCTTGAGAGCCAGCGCAATGTTGGCGGCAAGCAGCACGACTCCCACTATCAGCATAACAAGCAGGATGTCCGGCAACGTCTTGTGGTAGGCGATTATGCCGGCGATCTCGGCGACGGCGCCGACCAGCAGCAGGGCGATAAACGCCCGCCGGTCGAGCGCCAGGTGATAGTAGACGAGCAGGTTCACAAAGGCAAAAACAGCCATGACGATCCCGAACAGAACAACGAACCGCAAGCCGAAGATTCCCGTGATGTGAGCTATCTGCTTGCCGTGCTTCCCCGCGAAGAAGCTGGCGGTGAAACCCGGAAAGAGCCAGTAGAAACCGACGACCGCACCCTCGAGCAACAGGCACGCGGCCATGCTCAACCAGAGCACGCGCCTGGTCGGTCTGCCCATGGCCCTCAGCTGGCTGACGCGAGGGAACATGACGAGCGATATCCCCGCCGGGAAAAACAACACGGCCTTTCCCGCGAGCCCCGCGTAGGAGTAGAGGTCCGCCTGTGCCCCGGTCTTCACCGCCTTGACGAGCACGATGTCGATCTGGGTCATGAAGATGACCAGGAAAACGCCGACCGCGACAGGAATCAGCATCCACAGCGCCTTGGATGGATGAAAATCCTCAATTTTCTCCGCTTTTCCGCGCAGGAAGTCTCGATAGTAGTAGACGATCGCAGTCGCCACGATGAAACCCGCCACGGTCGCCGCGCCGAGAGCGCCGTAGACCCCCAGCCCCAATTCGACCATCACTATGCCCGCTATTATTCGCAGCACTGCGCCGGCTATGCTCGCCGTTCCCAGGCCGATGAACCGCTGCTGTCCCTGTAGAAGCCCGTAAGGCAGGGTCAGGTATAGCGTCACCGCCAGGGATGTGCCCATGATTATCACGAAGA
>PMIZ01000382.1 GCA_003157225.1 Actinomycetota bacterium
GACGATAACTACTCCGTAGGTGGCGAAGGACCCAAGCATGAATAGCAGCCGTTCCGGCCCTGAGATGCGCTGACCGGTGCCTTGCCCCAGAAGCAGGAGGGCCAGACTGGCGAGGAAGAAGCCAAAGCCCAAGAGCAGGTAGCCGGCCTGCGTGTCGAGGAAGGAGATCTTGGCCGCGAATTCTCCCTGGCTGAAGATGTCGGGGAGCGATCGGCCGATCAGGTGAGCGGCCAGATGCACTCCGTGTCCCATCATGCCTATCGCCAGGCCCAGCCAGAAGATCCAGGCCAACGGGCTCGAAATGGCCGAGTAGACGTTGAGCGTACCGCGGGCTGTTTGGCTGACGAGGAGGAAGAGTCGGGTGAAGGCGAACACGGAGAATGCCGGCAGCAGCACGAGGAACACCAAGTCGACCGGTTCGACGGCCCAGGATCCGCCCGGAATGCCCGCCTTGGCCCGGAGGGCCTGGAACACCTCCCAGGCCACCAGCGAGATCATCACCCAGAAGACGCTACGGGCGACCGGAGCGGTCGCTCTCGCCTGGCTCGTACCTGCTCTCACTCGGTCTTTCCGTCCTTGAGTTCGAGGGTTCCGGCGGACCCGGTCATTCTATCGCGGCTGGAAGCAGCTCACACTATGAAGGGCAGCAGCGCCTTGCGTTCGCGCGGGTAGTCCGGGAATTCCTGCCGGTACCAGCGGTGCGTCTTGATGGCGCGCGGAGCGAGGTTGGCGACCGTCCAGACCAGGAAGGCCAGCGCCCCCAGGTTCCAGCAGGCCAGGGCCCATCCTCCCCACTCCAGCATCTCGCCCAGGTAGTTGGGACAACTCACGAAGCGGTAGCCGCCTCCACGCGGTATCTGGTAGCCGGTCTGGCCCCCGGCCCGCAGCCTGATGAGCAGTTGATCGGACTGCTGGTTGAGCGCGAACCCGAACCAGAAGAGCAGGGCCCCGATGATGAAGCGCGGATCGAGCAGCCAGGACGACGAGAGCTCTGGTCCCAGCGAAAAGAGGTAGCGCCCGTTCAGGTATCCGTTGCCTACGTTGAACGTGGCTCCCATGGCAATCACCCCCACAGTGATGCTGGGCCGGCTGCTGTGCACGCGGAACGGGTAGATCAGCGCCCGGTGTACGTAGTGCGCCAGCCAGAAGGCGAGCAGCACGAGGCTAGCGGGGTTCGACTTCCTATCGCTCACCCCGAAAAGCACCAGGAAGGTAAGGAGCACAGGGGTCTCCATAAGGATCCATCCCCAGCGGGCGTTCATCCGCGGACCCCAGCCGCCGCGGGTGAACCGTCCATAGGGCGCGGTCACGAAGAACAGCGCCGCGAAGGTCACGACCGCCACAGCCATCCAGGCGATGACCAGCCAATGATAGAAAGTCAACTCGTTCATTGTTCGAACTTATATCATCTAGCGCCGCTTGGCGCGCGCCCGTGGGCCCGTGTACGCTGACCATAGTGCACCAGATCATCAACATTTTCGGGCCCACCGTCTTCGTGGTGGCGCTGGGGTATCTGCTCGGCCGAGTGAGCAAGGCTAGCGTCGAGACGTTGATCGACGTGGCGATGTTCATCGCGACGCCTTGCCTTGTCTTCAGTTCGATGTTATCGAGCATCATCGTCCTCGGCGAAGCGGCAAGGCTGTGGGCGTCCTACTTCATGGTCCTAGCTGGCACCTTTGTCGTCGCCTGGCTGGTGTTTGGGCTGATGAAGAACCGGAGGCGCGCCCTCTACCTGCCCGTCTTGTTCGCGAACACCATCAATCTCCCGCTGCCCATCATCTACCTTGCCTTCGGCGACAAGGGAGTGGCCACGGCGATCCTCCTCTATGTGCCGAATGCATTCGTCATCTACTCGCTCGGCATCTACATGGCTTCGGGGCACAAGGAGCTGAGGCAGGGTCTGAAGGCCGTGCTGAGGACGCCGCTCATCTACGCTGCCGTCCTCGGGATCGTCCTCAACGTGACCGGCGTGTCTCTCCCGGGCGGGGTGACCAACGCGGTCAAGTTGATGGGGCAGGCAGCGGTTCCGTTGATGTTGCTCGTACTCGGCATGAACATCGGGCGATTTCGGATAAGCCAGATCCCGCTCACTCTCACGGCCAGCATGATCCGGATGGGCGGTGGGTTTGCGATCGCGCTGCTGGCGGCATGGCTTCTGGGATTGACCGGACTGCCCCGGTCCATCGTGCTGTTCGAGTCGGCCATGCCCAGCGCTATCTTCGTGTCGGTGCTTTGCACAAAGTACGACAATGAGGCTGAACTGGTGGCCTCGGTCGTGCTGACCACCACGCTGATCTCTGTTGCCGTGATCCCAGCTCTGCTCTACTACCTCGTCTAGAAGGAGCGCCGTTGGGCCGCGAGCGCAGACCTGCGAAACCCTGGTGTCATTCTTCAAGCTGAAGCTTGGGCACCACGCGGATCTCGCGGTCGCGACGGGGACGGAGGCTCTTGCCTTCGACGTCGAAGTCAGGCAGAATCCGGTCAAGCCACCGCGGCAGCCACCACGCCTTCTGACCCAGTAGTCCCATCACCGCAGGCACGATGGTCATGCGCACTACGAATGCGTCCAGCAGGATGGCGCACGCGAGGCCGAGCCCGATCATGGTGATTGTGGCGTCCCCCGCGAACAAGCCGAACCCGGTGAACACGCTGATCATTATCAGCGCGGCCGCAGTGACAACGCGCGCCCCATGGGCGAGTCCTGAGATGACGGCGTCGATCGGCGAGGCCCCGTGAATGTATTCCTCACGCATGCGGACAACCAGGAAGACCTGGTAGTCCATGGCCAAGCCGAATACGATGCCGACCAGCAGGATGGGCAAGGCGCTCATGATCGGGGCCGGCTGCTTGACGATGCCGAAGAGGCTGCCGAGCCAACCTTTTTGAAAGATGGCGACGACCACGCCTAGAGTGGCCATGACGCTGAGCAGGAATCCGAGAGAAGCAATCAGCGGCACAACGAGAGATCGGAACACCAGCGTGAGCACGATGAACGCGAGCCCGACGACGATCAGCAGGTACAAGGGCAGCGCACCATTGAGTCTTGCGGACATATCGATCTCTAGCGCGGTCTTGCCGGTCACGAGAACCTCAGCACCGGTCTGGGTGTGAAGCGAAGCGCCCTCGCTCCGAATCGCCTTGACCAGGTCGGTCGTCGATTGACTGCTCGCGCCCCCCTGGGGTATAACGCTGAGGATAGCGGTGTCACCGCTCTGGTTGAACAGCGGGTCGGTGATCATCACTACATCGCCAAGCTGCTTGATGGCGCCACTTACGACGGTAGCCGCCGCCTTGGCGTTCGGACTGGCAGTGGCGTCAACGACGACCGTCAGAGGGCCGTTGAAGCCGGGGCCGAACCCCTTGGCGAGTAAGTCGTATGCTTTTCGCTGGGTGGTTTCGGGCGCGGCAGTGCCGTTGTCAGGCAGAGCCAGGCGCAGGCCGGCGACCGGGATTGCAAGCCCGACCAGCAACGCGATCGCCACGACCAGGAGCGGCACACGGTGGCGAACAACGAAGCCTCCCCAACGCCGCCCCGACGCAGGCCTCACGCTGGTGGTTTCGGGGTCGCGCGCTCGTAGCCCCGGAATCCGCCCCGCCAAGACCCGCCGGCCGGCAAACCCGAGCAAAGCCGGCAGCAGAGTGAGAGCGATGAGCACGGCAACTACGACTCCGAGAGCGGCAAACAGGCCCATTGAGGTAGTGGTGCCGATGTTGAGAGCCACAAGCCCGCACAGAGCGATGATGACCGTGAGCCCGGCAAACACCACCGTGGATCCAGCCGTGCCCATTGCGTGGCCGATGGCCGCACCAGGCTCCTTGCCGACAGCGATCTCATGCCGGAACCGCGACACAATAAGCAGCGCATAGTCGATGGCTACCGCCAGACCGATCATCACCGCAAGAGTCGGGGTGGCCGATGAGATGTGTATGAACCCGCTGAGCGTGGTCATGATGCCCATCGTGATCCCCACGCCAAGGATGGCGGTGAGCAGCGGCAGGCCGGCGGCCACGAGCGAGCCGAAGGTTATGATGAGTACGAGCGCGGCGACCAGGACTCCCGATGCATCAACGGCGCCCATCTTAGGTATCACCGTGAGCGCGTCGCCACCGATCTCCACTGTGAGGCCGGCGTCCCGGCCCGACGTCACCGCCGCCTTCAGGGAGTCTTGCGCGGCGCTCGTCAGGCCGATCGCCGAGACGGCATAGGTGACTTGCGCGTACCCGATCGTTCCAGCCGGATTGACTGCCTGAGCCTCGAACGGGTCGATCACGCGAGCGACCTGAGGCCCCGCCTTCAGCTTGCCGACGACCTGCTCGATAGCAGCTCGGTTGCTCGCGGTGGTCAAGGTCTGTCCCGCGGGGGCAGCGAACACCACCTGGGCGGTCGCTCCCTGAGCCGCAAGCTGAGGGAAGCGGTTGCCTAGCAGATCGATCGCCTTTTGCGCCTCTGTTCCGGGGACGGAGAAGTCAGTCGAGGCCGGTCCCGACAGAGTGAAGGCGCCGACGCCGAAGGCCACGAGCAGTGCGACCCATATGGCAAGGGTGAGCTTGCGCCGCCGATAGCAGAACGAGCCAAGCCGATGCAGAACCGTAGCCATCACTCACTCCAATCCAGATACGACGGGATTTTCGGCATGCTGAGCGTCAGCGCATGCCTCACTTTCCATGCCAGGCAGGCCCCAAGGGACTGCCGATCCTTAGCCGGTCGCGCAGTATATCGACAAATGCCATCAAATCCTTAACGGGTCGCGAAGTATATCGACAGACGTCTTCAAATAGTTAATGGATCGTGGAGTATAACGCCGGACTGCGTCTTGCATGTCCCGGTAGAAATGGAAACATGGTTACGCATAAAGTTCATCACTAATTAATCTAGCCCTAAGAGGCACGGGATTGCCGTCCCGTTAGGGCAGGTCGGCGCGTCGAAATCATGCATAATGGCCCTGTCGGGCAAGCGGGGTCTGTCGGGCAGGGTGAAAGGCCATGGACGAAGCTCGGAATCAGTTGATCACTGAGGTCCTCGACTCACTGGACGAACTGTGGGGCGGCGCAGGGGGCACGGGCATACTCGATGGGTTCTCCCAGGCGGATCTCCTTGACCTCACTGTGCCGCAGGTGTGCGTTCTCATGTTCCTTAGGCCGGCGCCACAGCGCATCGGTCGGCTTGCGGAGCGACTGAGAACCAGTCTGCCTTCGGCCACCAGCATCGCCAATCGCCTGGAGCAGCGAGGTCTCATTGAGCGGGTGCGCGACGAGACCGATGGCCGCGTGGTTCTGTGCCGTCTCACGCAATCTGGCGAGGAGCGGATCGATGTCCTCTACCAGCATCAGCGGGGGCTCATGGCCAGTGGGTTCGAGAGTCTCAGTCTGGGGGAATTGGGCACTGTCAGTCACGCCTGTGCGCTGATGACCAGAGCTATGCTGCACTTCAACGGCGACAAAGGAGCCGGCCAACTCACGCAGGACACATGAGACGCGTGAAGGGAGCCGTCGCTTGAGCCAAGCCAACGATCGGAGTATCAAGGCGGAGGGGATCGCCCGCTATTTCGGCGATGTGAAGGCGGTGGACGGCATCGATCTGGCCATCGAATCGGGTCGCATCTTCGGCTTTCTGGGACCGAACGGATCGGGCAAAACTACCACAGTGAAGGTACTCACGACGATCCTTGCCCCCACCGCCGGCACGGCCAAGGTGGCGGGCTTCGACGTGACCAAGGAGCAGGAAGCGGTACGCTCCCGCATCGGGGTTGCACTACAGGAGATCGGTCTTGACCCTCTAATGACCGCTCGCGAGATGCTGGTGTTGCAGTCCCGACTCTTTGCGACCGACGCCGCTACGGCACGCGCGGCGTCGGAGCGCCTGCTGGAGACCGTCGGCCTTGCGGACGTCGATGCGAAGAAGAAGGTAGGGGAGTTCTCGGGCGGGATGAAGAGGAGGCTGGATCTTGCCCTGGCGCTCGTGAACGACCCGGACGTGCTCTTCCTGGACGAACCGACCACGGGCCTCGATCCGGCCAGCCGTCTGGGCATTTGGGAAGAGGTTCGCCGCCTCAACGCAGACCGGGGGGTGACCATCTTCCTCACCACCCAGTATCTCGAAGAGGCCGACCGGCTGGCGGACGAGGTGGCCATCATCAATAAAGGGAAGATCGTTGCCCAGGGAGACCCGAAGTCTCTCAAGAAGGACATGGGCAACGAAGTGGTCACGCTCACCTTCGGTTCGCCCGAGGAGGCGCAGAGGGCGGACGGCGTACTAGCGGGGCCGGCTCCCGCGAGGCAACTATCGGGTAACGACCTCGTGTGCTACTTCTCGGCGGCGGCCGACAAGCTGCCCGGTATCATCCGGGCGCTGGACGAGGCCGGAATAGCCCTTGCCAGCCTCAACTTGGCCCAGCCCACTCTGGACGACGTCTTCCTGCGCGTCACCGGCGAGCGCCTGCCTGGACAAAAGGAGGCGTCATGACAGAGATCCTGCTGCTCATCCGGCGCGCGCTTTTGATCAGCTTGCGCACGCCCGCCGCGGTGATCCCCAATATCGCCATCAGCGTCTTTTTTCTCTTCGTCTTCAACTCCGGGCTCTCATCCGTGGCGAATCTGCCGGGGTTCAAGGGTTCCTATCTGGCCTTCATCATCCCCGTCTCCATCGTCTCGGCGTCGGTGGGCGGGGCGGGCACGGCCGGCCAAGCCCTGGTGCGCGACATCGAGACCGGCTACTTCACCAAGCTGCTGCTGACCCCGGCCTCACGGCTGTCGCTTGTCTGGGGACCCATGGTAGCGGCTGCAGTCCTGTTGGTGGGCCAGGTGGCGCTCATCCTGGCGCTTGGTCTGGCCCTGGGTCTGAGAGCCGCGGGCGGCCTGGGTGGCCTTGTCATGGTGTTGCTCTTCGCCTTCTTCTGGGGCATGGCCTTTGCCGGGTACGCGGTGGCCATCGCGCTAAAGACGAAGAACGCTGCCGCGGCTCAAGCCGCCACTTTCGCCTTCTTTCCGCTCATCTTCCTCTCCTCGACCTTCGTCCCCAAGCAGTACATCGGCGCGACTTGGTTGAAGTGGGCGGCCACCGTAAACCCGACCACCTATGTGTACGACGCCATGCGCTCCCTGCTCATCGACGGGTGGAAGGCGCGCCCGCTTCTGATCGGGGCAGGAGTCATGCTGGCGTTTGCGACTCTCACCGGTGTGCTGGCCCTACGCCAAGCCCGGAGAGCGACGCAGTTGGGGTAGTGCCCATGATGACTCCGTACACGGCAAATGGCAGACCGTTTCGCATCACCGGTGTCGTCTTCGACTTCGATGGGACCCTTACGAAGCCTGGCGCTATCGACTTTGCCGCCGTGCACGAGGCGGTAGGCTGCCCGCGTGATGTGGGGTTGTTGGAATTCCTGGCCGGCATCGAAGATTTGGAGGAGCGACGACACAGGGAGGCAACCCTGACCCGGGCCGAATTGACAGCGGCCGAACGCTGCGAGGCTAACGAGGGAGCGGCGGAGTTCGTCGCCTTTCTTCGCGAGAACCAAGTACCGATGGCCATTGTCACCCGCAACAGCCGAGAGGCGGTAAGGACGGCCTTTGCCGGACTTCGCGACGTCGATCCCACGAGTTTCGGCGTCGTTCTCACTCGCGACCTGCCCCTCAACCCGAAGCCTTTCCCCGATGCTGTTGAGCTGGCAGCCCGGGAGCTGGGCTTGGAGGTTGACGAGCTTCTCATGATCGGTGACCACGACTTCGACATCGAGGCGGGGCGGCGGGCGGGGGCGCTCACCATGTTCCTGCGGAACGACCCGCACTCGAACGCACCCGTTCCGGAGGCAGACTTCGTGGTAGACACGCTGGCCGAGGCGCTGCAGGTGGTCCGCTACGGCCTTCCTCTCCGCGCAGGCAAGCTGCCGGCTGAGTTTCTGGAGGAGAGCCTCAGCAGGATACCCGTGGACGATCCGACGGTGCTGGTGGGCGCGCGTATTGGCGAGGACGCGGCCGTCGTAGACGTGTCGGCCGGCGAGGTTCTGGTGCTGTCGTCGGACCCTATCACCCTGGCCGCCGACTCCATAGCCCGGTATACGGTGCTGGTGAACGCCAACGACGTCGCTACCAGCGGGGCGGAGCCCCAGTGGCTGCTAAGCACGCTCCTCTTTCCGCTCGGGTCGAGTGCGTCCGAGGTGTTGGCGGTGACGCGAGACATCGAGCGGGAATGTGCTGCCGGCGGGATGACCCTCTGCGGGGGGCACACGGAGATCTCGGATGCTGTCTCGCGGCCTTTGGCCGTGGGCACGGTGGCCGGAATCGCTCTGAAGGCCCAGTTGCTGGACAAGAGGCGGATGCGGCTCGGCGACCGTCTGCTCCTCACCAAGGGGGTGGCGGTGGAAGGCACCGGCCTCATCGCTCGCGAGTTCGCTCCGCGACTGCAGGCCGCGGGGATGACCGTAGAAGAGGTCGGCAAAGCAGGCGCCTTCCTGGAGAGGATAGGTATCCTCGAGGAGGCTCGCATCGCCCGTTCTTTCGAGGGAGTCACGGCGCTCCACGACGTCACCGAAGGCGGACTGGCCACGGCCGTCAGGGAGCTGGGCTCAGCCGGCGGGCGCCGGCTGAGCCTCCCCCTGGAGAGCATCCCCGTCTATCCACTGACCCGACGTGTCTGCGCTGCGCTGGGCCTCGACCCGCTGGGTCTGATCGGCTCCGGGAGCCTCCTCATCACCTGCTCACCCGGCGACGCTGGTCCGCTTTCCGCCGCCGTCCGCGAGGCGGGCATCGAGATTGCCGATATCGGCGAAGTGCTGGAGGCCGGGGAGGGAGTGGAGGCCACACAAGACGGGGCTCCCGCGGAGTGGCCCTCCTTTCAGCGAGACGAGGTGTCCAGACTCAGCCGTTAGGTGGCTGCTGCAGTTAGGTGGCGCCGTATAGTATGGCGTTGACAAATAGTACGGTACAGCCGTAGCATAGTTACCAGGATGACCGAACCTATCGACTCAGCCACGCCACCTCAGCAGCCCTCCGCCTCCGACCGGCTGCGCGCCGCCTCCGACCGGCTGCGCGCCGCCTACTGGCAGGTGCTGCACGACCTTGACGCTGTTCGGCTGCAACAGTGGGAGCAATCCAACCTCACCCTGCCCCAGCTTCGCGTGCTGTTTCAAGTCAGGCGATCACCCGGCATCACCACGGGCCAGCTAGCGAAGTGTTTGGGAATCACCATGTCGACCACCAGTGGCCTGGTGACCAAGCTGGCCGACAACGGCCTACTCACTCGGGGGACGAGCCAGGACGACCGGCGCCAGATACCCCTGCAACTAAGCGAGAAGGGCCAGGAACTGGCGGGCGAGCTGGCGGAAACAACCCGGCCCTTTCTTGACGGGGTGATCGAGTGCCTCGGCGATGATGTCGACCGGGTGGCTTCGGCGCTCGAAGCCCTCGCCGCGGCTGCGGCCCGAGTGAGGCCACAGTGAGACCGACATTCGCCGGTCTGACGGCGTTTACCCAAGGCTTCAGCTCCCTGCGCAACCGCAACTACCGTCTCTTCTGGTTCGGACAGCTCGTGTCGCTGGCCGGAACCTGGATGCAGGACGTCGCCCTCAGCTGGCTCGTCCTTAGCGTGACCAACTCTCCCGTGGCGCTGGGCCTGACCATGACCATCCGTTTTGCGCCCGCTCTTCTCTTCTCCCTACACGGGGGCGTGCTGGCCGACCGACTGCGCAAACGGCAGACCATCATCGTATCGGAGACTACTCAGCTCATTGTCGCCTTGGCTCTCGCCGTGCTCACTTCCACCAATCTGGTGACGGTGACGATCATCTACGTCCTCGCCGGTGTGCGGGGGTTCGTGGATGCCATCGAGGGGCCCACCCGGCAGGCCTTCGTCTCCGAGATGGTGGGCACCAAGGACCTGCCCAATGCGGTCGCGCTCAACTCCATGCAGTTCAACGTGGCGCGTATCGTGGGCCCGGCAATCGCGGCCATCGTCATCGCCACCGTCGGCACCGCCATATGCTTCTACCTGAACGCCGCCAGTTTTTTGGCTGTCATCGGCGCATACGTGGTTATGCGCGAAAGAGACCTGTTTCCGGTTCCCCGCGCCCTTCATGCGGGCGCATTTCGGCAGGTGCGACAGGGCCTTCGCTACGCGGTGACTACACCCGACGTGCTCGTCATCCTCGTGGTCATGGCGGCCATCGGCACCTTCGGCTACAACTTTCAGACCATGCTGCCGCTTATTGCCACCTACGTGCTGCACACCGGAGCCCCCGGCCTGAGCCTGCTCCTTGCGGCAATGGGCATCGGTTCGGTAGCGGCCGGGCTTCTCGTCGCCTATCGGGGGAAAGCCACCCTGCGGATGCTGCTGGTGGCGGCGGCCCTCTTTACGGGTGTGCTCTTCGTGATAGGTCTCTCGCACTGGCAGCCGCTGAGCGCGGCTCTCGTCTTTCTTATGGGCATAAGCGGCGTTCTCTTCATGACCACCGCCAACACCCGGTTGCAACTGGTCGTGCCCGGGGAGATGCGGGGGCGGGTGATGGGCATGTACACCTTGCTCTTCGCCGGAACCACTCCCATAGGAAGCGCCTTGGTCGGACTCCTTGCCGAGAAGACCGGGGTAGCAGCTATGATCATGGAGATGGCCGGGTTGTGCGCTCTTGGGGTCGTGGCGGCCCTGTGGTATGCCCGGCACAGGCGAAGCGTGCCCCTGGTCGGTTCTGTCGAACGTGCCGAGGAGTAGCGCCAGGTGCCGATATGATCAAAGTCCGGCCCCATCGCGACTCCCCTTGCCCGAAGTGAGCCGGCTTCTGCTCCTTGTGTTCGGTGACTCTCCGACTATCTCGGACTGGTCCGGCTCCCGGAATGAGTACCGACCGGAATGTTAGGCTCTTTCGTCAGCGGACCCTCATCGAGGAAGAGGGACTCAAGCAAACGAGTCTCCACTAGAGCCGGTGCGATTCAGCCATCACTGGTACGTTTGTTGCAATGTAAAAACGTAGCGCTCTGGGCCACGTCGATAGGCGGCCAGGGAGGCACGGAAGGAGACTGAACTATGACGTACGTTCTCCTGCGGCACGAGGTGGCGAATTACGAGGAGTTCAAGGCCATTTACGACGCGGATGCCCCTCATCGGCGGCGACGGGGCTCGAAAGGTGGCCGCCTCTTTCAGACGGTCGAAGATCCCAAGGTCCTTGTGATGCTGTTCGAGTGGGACGGCCAAGACAAGGCTCGGAGCTTTGCTGACGGCTACGAACTGCACGAAGCGATGAAATGGGCCAGCGGCGTGGGGGAGTGGAAGATAGACGTTCTGGAGGAGATCGAAGAGAGCGACGCGTAGCCCGAGCTCATCTACGCATACTCGTCGTCCGTGTAGCAGTATTTCCAATCCTCCCCCGGCTCGAAGGATCGGATCACCGGATGGCCGGTGGCGCGGACGTGCTGGGTCGCATGCCGGCCGATTGACTGATCGCAGCAGCCGATATGGCCGCACTCCAGACACTTGCGCAGGTGGACCCAGCGC
>PMIZ01000394.1 GCA_003157225.1 Actinomycetota bacterium
CGTGTTGAGGTCAAACCCGTATTCACCCTTCCAGCGGAAGGTCTCGCCAGGCACCGTTTGCAGCCCGGCAAGATCGATCGAACGGCCCCCGAAGACTTGAGCGCCGCGGTCGGCGAAGTCCTCGCCGACCACCGCAACCAGTCTCACCTCGGCGAAGAAAGACGCGGCCACGGAGAAATAGGTGGCCGAGCCTCCTACCACCCGCGAAGCCTCGCCGAAGGGGTTGCGGATAGTATCGAACGCGACCGAGCCAACAGCAAGGATCGGGCTCAGAGACGCCTCACTTGACATATTTGCCGACTATCGGAGCGAGGTCCCGCTTGGTCTCCGCTGGAATCGCCTCGGGGTTGGTGATGATCGCCGTTGCCAGGGCGTTCGCGCACAGGCAGCCGCGTTGTGCCGGCACCCGCTCGACCGCTTCCGCGATGAGCCGCTTCGCCATCTCGGTGTTGTGTTGCAAGTTGGAGACGACCATGCCCACGGTCACGTGGTCGGCCTCCGGATGCCAGCAGTCATAGTCAGTCACCATTGCGACGGTCGTATAGCACATTTCGGCCTCTCTCGCGAGTTTCGCCTCNNTCGCGCGCCAGCTTGGCTTCCTGCAGGTTGGTCATGCCGATGACGTCCATCCCCCAGCTTTTGTACAATCGCGACTCCGCGAGGGTCGAGAACTGCGGTCCCTCCATGCACACGTACGTACCGCCCATGTGGGCGCGCGCGCCGACCACTCCCGCCGACTCGAACGCGATACGGCTGAGATCGGGGCAGACCGGGTGGGCGAACGACACGTGCACCACGAGACCGTGGCCGAAGAAGGTGCTTATCCGTCCCTTGGTACGATCGAAGAACTGGTCGGGGATGACCACATCGAGAGGCGGATACTCCTCCTTGAAGCTCCCGACGGCGCTGGCCGAGAAGATCCGTTCGACGCCAAGGAGCTTGAACCCGAAAATGTTGGCGCGGAAATTGAGCTCCGACGGCATGATCCGATGGCCGGTCCCGTGCCGGGCCAAGAATGCCACCCGACGTCCGCGGAGGGTCGCGGTCACGTAAGGGCCGCTCGGGTCGCCGAACGGTGTCGACAGACGGACCTCCTCACGCTCCGTCAGCTCCTCCATGTCGTACAGCCCGCTCCCGCCGATGATGCCGATCTGGACGGACATGCTCCTCCTTCTTTACCGGTGCCCTGAGGCGCGATCCGCGCCCGCGCGTATGGGACTTGCAGGGGATGGGAACGTGACACAGCGTATCATGGGCGATCGCCCCCTTCGGGGGAAGCACTCGCGTACGCCAACTGCAACTGCGACAGCATTCCGCGGAGCGCAGCCACCTGTCCCGGCCTCGCTTTCTCGACGATCTCCAGCAGGGCCCTGAACGCATCTATAGCGAGTCGTGCCTGCTCCAAGTCCTGACCACTCTTGGCGTCGGGCGCGAGACCCATACGGCCCACCGCGAGCGTGGACAGTGAGTCCATCATGTAGATGAGGTGCTCGGCCACCGGCAAGTTCCGTATCTCTTCCTGCAGACGCTCCATCATCTCTGCGTCTTCGGCCTGCATAGCGTCAGTTTTCGTTTCCCTGCGCTCTTCGTCTTCCATAGCTTGTCACCCTCCAGCCGTGAGTACCGCTCAATGGACGTTACCACAGTGTTCGCTGTTAGAATGGCAGCGAGAACGAGAGGCGGCGAACCAGAGAGTTGGTGAGTCTGCGCGTGATCGAGCGCGGTCCTGACGATGAGATCGACCTGGATGCCCTCTTTGTGGAGCGCGCGCGAAAGGGCGACGAACAGGCCCTCACTGAGCTCTACCGCCGGCATCAACATAGGGCATACAACCTAGCTCTACGCACCCTCGGCGACTCCTGGGACGCGGCGGACGTCACACAAGAGGCCTTCATCAAGGCCTTCCGCAATCTGGACTCGTTCAAAGGCGAAGCCCGCTTCAGCACCTGGCTGCACCGGATCGTCGTGAACGCCGCGTACGACCATCTGCGCAGGCACAAAGCCGAGCCGATGGACTCCGAGATACTCGACGAGCTCTCGGGCCCGTCCGGCGCGGCTGCCGTGGTGGCCTCGGGCCGGCAGGGCATCGACCCTGCGCTCGACGGTTTGTCTGCGCCTCTGCGCAGGGCGCTGATGTCGCTGAACGAGGGCTTTCGCTTCGCGGTGGTGCTGTGCGATCTGCTGGGCTTTCCATACGGCGATGCCGCCGAGATCCTGGGAGTCCAGGAAGGCACCATAAAGTCCCGCATCTTCCGCGCTCGCGAGGCGCTGGCTGCCGCCCTTGTGGAAGCGGGCTATGAGCTACCGGTTTCGAGGGGCGACGGCGCCACGAACCAGTCCGGAAGGAACCCGCTCGGGCCAGATGGCGTCACACCCGCACGTGTGATTGAGGAAGAAGTGTGATGTTGAACGACGACAAACAAGACCGTATGCAGCCGAGCCCCGCCGACAGGGTGACCGGCCACCTGGACGATTGGGAAGATCTGGCTATCGATTATCTGGACGGCCAGGTCGACCAGGACACCAAGGCGGCCATCGCGGCGCACCTCGAAAGCTGTGACGCTTGCGCCTCTCGTCTTGGCGTGCAGCACGCGGTCTGCAACTTGTTGGAGCAGACGAGCCTCGAAGCTCCCCCCACCGACCTGGAAGATCGGGTCCTAGGCGAGATCCTCTTCCCCAGACAGCCCGCTCCCGTCGCGAGCCGTCCCGCTGCCGACAAACCCTCCTGGTGGTCGATGTCTTGGCAGCGTAGGTTCAAGGCCTGGATCCCCGCTACCGTGGCAGTGGTCGCTCTTCTGGCGGCTGTGATCAGCTACGGCGTCGTCCGCGGCGACCAGAACTCTACGATGCCAACCGTTACGATGACAACCGTTGCGCCTGGAGTCGCGACCGCGCAAGCGCCCATAACCGAGGCGGCCGCTGACGGGAGCGGCGAGAACTACTCCGCCGCGAAGGCAGCGGCTCCGGGGGGCGTCACGTCCACTACGACGGGCGCTACCACGACTGCCGGTGCCGCGACCACCGCCGCGGGTGCCGTGACCACCACGGTGAACGCGCTTGCCGCCCTGAATCCGACCACCTCCGGAGTGCACACCGACGCCGGAGCGGCCGCCGCCGGTCCGACCACCACCAGCCCGGGCTTCGCGGCTCGCACTTCTGTGACCATCCAGGACAAGGAGTTGATGGTCTCCGAACTCAAGTCGGCAGGCTCCCCCGTGTACTTCGTGTTCGAGCCCACCGCCCCGGCGACCGGCGAAGAAGCGGCTACTCAGACGACCGCGGACTTCGCTCAGCTGATCACCCAGTTCACCGGCCTGCAGCCGCTCGATGAGTCGCTGTCTCTGCTGCGCACCACCTTTGCGGCGTACGTGCCCCGGGACCAAGGCTCTCAGCTGGTGGATCTCCTACGTTCTATAGGAGCTACCCTGCAGTTGACGGTGAACATGGCCTTGGCGCCGGTCGAGACGACCCAGGCAGGGACAGGCGATGAGTTCGCGGCGCTGCTACGCCAGCACGCGGCCGAGATCCCCGAGATGCACGCCTCCCGCACGCCCCAGCCTGCCGTGACAGACTGGACGTTCACCACGTCCACGCTATCGCCAGCGAACCAGGCCTCGGCGCCACCGGACTGGGAGGCACCCGACCAGGCAGGCGCACACGTGCTCATCGTGATCTATCTGGGTGCCTGAAGAGGATTGATGGTCGGGGTGCCGGGATTTGAACCCG
The DNA here is from genome assembly GCA_003157225.1 of Actinomycetota bacterium. The sequence continues at coordinate 3,727 of PMIZ01000394.1, forward strand.
GGACCTCATCGTCCCGAACGATGCGCGCTACCAGGCTGCGCTACACCCCGCCCGAGCCGGGCCTTGCCGGCTACAACGGTCGCTTATTCTATACCATCCCCTGGCAGCCTTCTAGGCCATAACCTCGCAGACGTCGGCCACCGGACACAGCCCGCACTGGGCGCAGGGCCGCTCCGGGAATCGGGAATCCGTGAACCCTTCGAGAGCTTCCTCGATGGCCCTCTCCAAGAGCGGGATGGAGTCGGGACGGTGCGTCACCGTCACCGGGATCCGGGGCTGCTCGAGGAACACAAAGTCCATCTGCACCGCAGGCGCCCCCGCTCGCAGCGCAGCCAGACAGTAGACCGCAGCCTGCAGGTCGTAGGTCGACGCCACCTCGGCCGGCGACCGCTCGTTCAGGGCATTGGTCTTGTAGTCGACGATGTGCCAGAGTCGCTCCTCCTTCTTGAGAAGGTCCATGACGCCCGACACGACGACGCCGTCTTGGGTGAACAGGAAAGGCACCTCCCGCATGGCTGAAGGCCCCCTTCCCGCGGTGGCGGAGGGGGATTCCCAGAAGGCGAAAGCGAGGTTGACCGCCCTCTCCACACCGCCTGGGGAGAGTCCGACCTCAGTGTGGAGGAGCCAGTCCTCGGCAAGCGCGCGCGCTGCGGCTTCCGATGGCTTTCCATCGTCGGCAGGCAGGCGTTCGAGCAACGCGTGCACCAGCAGCCCCACGTCCCGGCCCGCGTCCAGTTCTTCGTTGTCAAGCAGGAGGTGCGTTTCCCCGGGAGACGACTCTTCCTCGGTTTCGCGCTTGCCAGGTTGCTCCGCGATGCCGAGACCCAGCACGCGTTCGAGATAGTAGCGCCGAGGACAGCGCTCGTACGCCGCCAACGCGGAGAAGCTCACACGCTGGGGTCGATCTCTCCCGGGAACGAAGTCGAGGAGACGCGGGGCGGGTCCAGGCTCTTCTCCCGGGCAAGGAACGACGAGCGCATCTCGACGCCGCGGCCGCCCCTCGTCAGCGTGCGGTGGCGGGATCCCCGCGACCACCGCGTGCACCGACTCGAGCGGAAGAGTGGTTCCTTCCTCGGGGAAGGCAGCGAGCCCGAGGGCAGTCACGATGCGGCCGATGCGACAGCCGGTCAAGCTGTCGTTGCTGGGGCGAGCGCCAACGAGGACGAGCTTCTGCTTGGCCCGCGTCATGGCCACGTAGAGCAGGCGCACATCCTCCTCTTGTTCCTTGCCTCTCTCCTCGGCCACAATCTCGGCAGCCGGTCCCCAGCACAGGTCCTGCGTTTCGTACGTGGCACGTTGCGAGCCCCTCAAGAACACTCCCACGCGACCGTCATCGCCCACCACGAACTCCCCGTTGGGGCCGCGAGGCACGTCGGATCCCAGACCCGCCAGCACCACCACCGGGAACTCGAGGCCCTTCGCTTGGTGCACCGTCATGACCCGCACCACGTCCTCGCCTTCGGCCAAAGTGGGCGCGCTACCCTCGCGATCGGCGATGTCGCCCATGGATTGCAGCAGACCGACGAACCCTGCCAGATCGGGACCCTCAAGCGCCTCGTATTCACCCGCTAGGCGCATCAGTTTGCGGAGGTTCGCGAACCTCCGCCTGCCGTCGGCTGAACCCAACACACACACGTCGTAGTCACAACCGGTGACGGCGTCGTCGATGAGGCGAGGCAGTCCCGGCCTGCCCACCCTCCTCCTCAAAGCCGCAAACCGCTCGACGAAGGCGGCGAGGCGAAGGCGATCGTCCGCGGCCAGGCCGTCGGGATCCGGCCGTGCCACCACCTCCCACAGCGAGTCGCGCTTCCTTCGGCTCTCCCTGCCCAGCAGGTAGAGGGCGTCGTCGGACACACACGCGAGCGGTGAGCGCAGCACGGCAATCAAGGCGAGGTCGTCGTGCGGGTTCACCAGCAGCCTGAGCAGGCACGTGACGTCCACCACTTCTTCCTGCGAGTAGTAGCCTTGGCCCCGCACGATGTACACGGCCAGGCCGTTGTCGACTAGTTCCTGCTGATAGATGTTCACATGGGTCTGCGCGGGCAGGAGCACGACGATGTCCCGCTGCGCGAGACCCTCCTCGTCGACCAGCCGGCGGGCGCGCGCCGCGATCACGCGCGCCTCCGCTCGCTGTATGGCTGCGTTCGGCCCGCTCTGCTCGGCATCCTCGGCACGCGAGACCACCAAGACCTCGACCGGAGCGGTGAGAGCATCGAGCCCGGCAACAGACTCCGTGGTAGCCTCTCCGCTTGGCTCAGGGCTCCTCAAGGGCACGAACCAGGTCCCGAAGAAGCTGTCGTGGCCGAAAAGGCCGTTGATGAAGGCCAGGATCTCCGGACGGCTGCGATAGTTGATATCAAGCCGGCGCAGGCCACCCGTGGGCGCTCCAGGACCATCCGTTTCGAGCCGAGACCGGCGCCTTCTGAACACGTCGACGTCGGCTCCCCTGAAGCGATAGATGCTCTGGCGCTCGTCGCCCACCATGACCAAGCGCGAGGCCCCCAGACCCTCGAGAATGCTGCACTGCATTTCGTTGGTGTCCTGGAACTCGTCGATGAGCACCCACGAGCCGGGCATTGCCGGCAGAGAGCTCCCAGCCGCGAGAACCAGATGCCGCGCCCGTAACTCGAGGTCGGCGAAGTCGAGTAGCCCTTTCTCTTCCTTGTGAGCCTGGTAGCTCTCGTGGAAACGCTCAAGAAGCTGGTTCATCACCCTCACTACGGGACGCAGGCGCTCTTCCGCCAGCGTGGTGCGATAGCGGGTGAGAGCGGCCCGCACAGGCTCGAAGTAGGGTTCAAGGGAGCTTGTCTTCCTGCTGGGGAAGAAGCTCTGGGTGAGCGCAAGCTCGGCAACGCAGGAAACCGTCGCCTCCCCGTCCTCGAGTCGCAGAGAACAGGCCTGCAGCCGCCCGAGGTCGTTCTGGAGAGTGGTGCTCGGACGGCTCACCTCCGCTCCGGCGGTCAACGCTTCGCCGAGCGAGCGCAGCAGTCCCGACCGCGCCTCTGGGGCGGACGTGCTCGCGGGGATTGGCACCTGCGGACGTTCCCAGCCCAGACCCCGCAGCCGGTCGTACAGAGGCACCACCTCTTTGCGCAGACCATCGCCTCCAGAAGCAAGCGCCTCGAGCCCGTCCTCGTCGGTCTCCTCTACCACCCGGTCCCAGACCGTCCGGCTGATCTGGTCTTTCACGAGCCACGCCGACTCAGCCTCGAGCACGCTGCAGGCGGGGTCGACTCCGGCCTCAAGCGGCCGCTCGCGAATCAGGCGTCGGCAGAGGCTGTGTATGGTGCCGATGTTGGCAGCGCCCAGGGAACGAGCAAGGTCAGTCCGGCCTAGACCCTCGAGGCTGTCGCGGATCCGACCGGACAATTCGGCCGCCGCCTTGCGGGTGAAGGTCACCGCCACCAGGCGCTCAGGGGGAACCCCCTTGTCGACCAGCGCGCGGACGAAATAGGCCACCAGAAGGGAGGTCTTGCCACTTCCTGCTCCGGCTGCCACCAGCAAGGGCGAACGCTCGTCGAGCACGGCCCCCTCCTGCAACGCGGAGAGCCTCATGTTCTCAAGGCAGCTCATGGTCGGTAGCCTCGTCTCTGCGCCCGACACGCGGGCCCCAGCTTGCACCATGGCGGGCAGCGACGATCGGGCCGAGGCGCGATGATGCCGGAACTCATGCCCCCCGTCGCCTGTTGGGCGGCTTCTCTGGTCCTCTGGAACAGCTCCTCGACGCCCGCGTCGTCGAAGACTCGCAACCCCTCCATGCCCCGTCCCAGGTAGTGCTCCGCGCCGGCCACCACAAAACCGGCCCGCTTTCTCTCGGTGAGTGACAGGTAGACGCCGCCTAACACAGCTACCTGCGGACGCTCGTTCATGACTGCCAGCGCATAGAGAGGCAGTTGCAGCGCCTTCTCGGTGCCCAATTCCGAGGCGGCCGGGATGGAGCCGCTCTTGTAGTCAATGATGAACAGGCCTCGTCCCCCGGGTATGGCGTCCACACGGTCTATACGGCCCAAGATGCGCAGTCCCCCGACGTCTACACCCTTCCTGCCGCCTACCCACATCTCCGTCTCCACGGGGCGTGTCCGCGCCGCGGCGTCCGACTCCATCTCGAAGAGGTTCCGCGTCATCCGCTTCAACCGGCAGGCGGCCAATCGCCGTTCGGCGACCGTGCCCGGATAGTCTTCGCTCCACACCGCCCCTTCGATCTCTGTGCCGGCGACTTGCTGAGCCAGTTCGACACTTTCGCGGCGAAGCGGAAGGAGCCCCGAAGAATCCAGTCGCGGATAGGCGGCGCTCAGCACGCTGTGAAGAGTCTGCCCGAGGAGGCGCGCGTCGAGTTCGAAGTCGAGCTCCTCAGCTCCGATGACCCGTTCGACAAACCAAGCGAAGGGGCAGTTCAGATAGGACTCGAGCGCCGAAGGGCTGAAACGGTCGGCGGACCCGAGATCGGCCAGCACCGCGGGAGAGGTGAGCGCCGGGCGTGGCCGTTCCCAGGCAGGGAACGACGGAGCTTCCAAGGAGAGAGAGGCATGGGGAGTCATGCCAAGAGCGGCGCAGGCCCGCAGATAGTGACGGCGGGTGGGCGCGGTTTCGGGCGTGAAGACCTGGTCGGCCAGGGTCCGGCAGGACCGGTCTCTCTCCTCAGCGCCGAGCAGGCGCCTGCTCGCCTCCCAAAAGTGGGACGGACTGGCCTGCCCACCGTCGTCCTCGGCGTCACGCGCGCTGAGCAGCAACAGCCGTGACGCTCGGGAGACGGCGCTGACAAAGAGGGCGCTCTCCTCGTCGGCTTCGGGGACGAAGAGGCCGCCTCCGACAAGATCGAGCCGGTTGCGCTGCGCCGGGCTGAGAAGCGACGGCGATTGCTGTCGTGCCGGGAACTCACCCTCCACGAGACCGAGGACCACCACCACCGGAAACCGGCGAGCCCGTGCACGCTGCACGCTGAGGACCTCCACGGCCGCGTCCTGCGAACCCGCGCTACTGCCTACGCTGAGGCCGGAGAGCGCCCGAAGCACGGCCGAGCAATCGAGTGAGTAGGCAAACAGGCCGCCGGGCGCCCCCCGGGCGGCAAGCGCCCCGAACGTCAGGAACGCCTGGTGCAAAGCCCGGTAGGCACGAGCGTCGTCCTCCATTTCTTCGCTGCAGACCGTGGCGCCACGAGAAGCCGAGACGAGCATGTTGCGTATGAGCGCGTCCGCCGCCTGGGCCTGGAAGTTCGCCTGGGAACCGCCCGGGACGCGGTCGCCGGTGCTATGCTCTCGACCGTCCTCCGGTGGGCGATGGAGACCGGTCACCTCCCAGAGCGCCCAGAGGCGGTCGAGATGCATACCGGCGGCGATGCGGGCAAGAACGGCCGCTCCCGTGGCTGCGCCTCGCCGGTACCGAAGCTCGAGGTCGGAGGTCACGTCTAAGGAGACGCCACTGTATGGGCTCCGGAGGTAGGCGAGAATGCCCGAGGCATCATCGCGGGCGACACCTCCAAGAGCGGCCAAGAACGCGTGGCCGAGCCCTGTCTGAGCGAGCGTCAGCCTGTCGTCCACCCGCAGAGGAATCGCGCAGGAACGAAACACATCGCGCAATAGCGCGCCCCACTGCGAGACCTGCCGCACCACCACGGCTATTTCCTGTGGCCGGAAGTCGACCCTGAGGAACTCGGCGACATGTTCGGCCGCTAACTCCGCTTCGGCCCGCCTTCCCGACGCGAGCAGGAAGCGGACTCCCGCGTGGTCGGCGGAGACCCGAGGAGGCGCCGGGGGCGATCCCTCCCCCATGAAGTACCGCTCCAAGTAGCCGATGGCTGGAGAATCGTAGGCCCGGGCCGGAGAGGAGACGTTCACCACCCGGGCGGCCTTCGCCTGCCACCAAGAGATCTCGGCCGGCGCGACCAAGTTGACGCCGCGAGAACCGTCGTGGGTGAAGACGAGCAGCACCTCGGCGCGTCTGGACAGCTCTTCGATGAGCAAACGTTGCCCCAGGGTGAACGACGTGAACCCGTACAGCGCCACCGGCCGGGTCCAAGATGAAGACACGCGCCCAGCTTCATCGCGCAGGGCCCGCGCGGCCTCGTGCACCGCTGCCGGTCGTTCCTCCAGCTGCAACTCCGCCAGGATCCGCGCCTGCTCGGCGGCAAGCCGGCGGATATCACTTGCCAACTCGGCAGCTAGGGGCTCGACCGCAGCCCAGCGGGTGAGCGCCCGCTCCACCTCGGCGCCATCTTTACCGCTCTCCCCCAGTTGGCGCAACAGCGTGGCAAGAGCGGTGACCGTTCCCGGCAGATCGGCGACGCGGCGAAGCGCCTCGAGCGGCGCCTCGCGGAGGATCTCCGACAGCACAAGGTTAGCCTCGAGCTCGCTCGCATACCGTGGCGCTCTTCCGAGCACCAGATTCACCAACCCGTCAAACGTCACCGCGGGAGGTTGACCGAAGAGCGCGCCTGCGCGCCGCACCATCTCGGCCGTCAGCTCCCGCGCGTCGGGCGTGGTCGGTGCCACAACGATGGCCTCTCTCTGAACCCGCTCCTCCCACCAGTCGAGCACCAAGCCCATCTTGCCGGAGTTCGTGGGCCCCAGGAGAAGTGTCAATCCCGCTGATGTCGATGCGCTCATACGAGAGAACATTGTAGAACCGTGCCCGGACAGATGCTTATCGCCCGAGCCGCGGTGCGCTAGTCTTAGCGACATGGGCCGCGATGAAGACAAGCTGATACGCCAGCTCTCCCTTCTCTCCTTCCTGCTCAGCCGTCCTCGGCCGTTCACCGCGAGCGAGGTGCAGGAATCCGTCGAGGGATACGCTGAGATGAGTGACGACACCTTCGCGCGGCGCTTCCACGCGGACCGCACCGATCTCAGCAAGGTGGGCATTGGCATACGCGTCGTCGGGGGCCCGGAGGGCGCCGGCGCGGCCGAGAGCCAACTCTACTATCTTTCCCAAGAGGACTTCCGCCTTCCGGCCGTGGAATTCACGCCCGCGGAATCAAGGGCGCTTTGCGTCGTTCTGACCGCCTTGGATGGCCGCTTCGCCTACGCGCGGCCCCTGCGTCTGGCGCTGACCTCCATCCTTCGGGGATTTCCCGAGGCAGCGGAGCCGGAATTCGAGCAGTTGCCGGTCGCTCTCGCGCCCGACGAGGACGCGGGACGGGCCGGAAAGCAGTTGTCGAGACTCGAGCAGGCCGTCACGAGGAGCAAGACGGTTTCTTTCGCCTACCCCTCAGCGGAGGGCCTGCCCCAGGAGCGCACTCTCGATCCTTACAGTCTCTTTCTGATCCAAGGCCATTGGTATGTGGTCGGCCGGGATCATCTGCGCGAAGCAGTACGCACCTTCCGCGTGGGAAGGATAGGGGGTACGGTCCGTTTCGCCACCGAGAAGGTCCGGGATTTCGTCGTTCCCGCGGATTACGACCCGGGAGCATACGGGGCGCGTCCCCCGTGGCTCATGGGCCCGGTCAAAGGGACGGCGACCATCAGAGTGGGACCCGATCTGGCTTGGTGGGTGAAGCGGCTCCAGCCACACGTCACGCTCCTGGAAGACGAGGAAGACGACGGCGCCCGCTTCTCGGTCGCCTTTGCCGACGAGACCGTGCTGCTTTCGTGGGTGGCGGGACTGGTAGGTTCGGCCGAGCTCCTGGAGCCCGCCGCTCTGTGCGAACGCATGGCCTCGGCGTTGGTGAGCATCGCCGCCGCCCATTCGGGCGAGGGGCAAGCCGGCTTGGAGGTTCTCGTCACGACCCGTCGTGGCCCCAGGATTTCTACGCCCGCGACGGTCGCTCCGGTCGCAGCCGAGCATTTGGCCCGTGCTATCGCGCTCCTCTCGTACCTGGTGGATGAACAGCGCCCCGTCCTGGTCCCTTGGCGCGCTTTGGAGCAGGACCTTGGTCTGAGCCGCGCGGAGGTGGAGAGCGACCTATCGCTCATCAACCTGGTGAATTTTGGCGGGGGCACCTACGCACTCACCGCCGAACCGGAGCCCGGCGGCGTGCGGGTCTGGCGCGACGTCATGGCCGACACGTTCTCGCGACCGGCCCGTCTATCGCCGATCATGGCCCGCGCCTTGTTGCTGGCCCTCGATCTGTTGGGCGACATGCTCGCCGTCCAAGGTCTAGAGTCGTTGACCTCCGTTCGAGACAAGGTGCAAAGGCTCGTCGTGACAGCCGGGGCCGAGGGCAAGGTGATCTTCGACGAGCTGGTGCCTCCCGCGCCCGACGTCGTCGAGGTGCTCAACCACGCCATTCGCGATCGGAGGGTGGTCAGTCTCGACTACTTCACCTCGTCCAGACAGGAGCTGGCCGAACGGCTCGTGGAGCCGTACCTTCTGTTTCATTCTCCGGACGGATGGTATCTCGAGGCCTTCTGTCTCAAGATCACGGGGCAACGCACCTTCAAGCTAGAGCGCATCCGAGGGGCGCGCGCCACCGACACGGTGTTCGCTCCTCGTCCCGAGGTGGACCTTGGCACGCGCCGGACCGGGCAACCCTTCGTGCCCGCGGACGTCGCCGGATGGGCGACGGTCAGCTTCCATCCCCGTTGGCGAACCTACCTCGAAGAGAGAGGCACCGAATGCTCCAAGTCCGCGGACGGGCGGGTCATAGCCCGGATGCCCTATCTCGACGAGCGCTGGATAGCGCAGGAGATGCTTCGTTACCTGGGCGAGGCGGTGCTGGAGCAGCCGGCCTCGGCCAGACACCGGGTGCGCGAGCTGGCGATCGTGCTCGCCGCGCGGCACGCGGGCCCCCACGACTCCACCGTCGCGACCGGAGGTGAGCCGTGAGATACCTGCTACGTTGGATCGCCAACTCCATTGCCTTCTTTCTGGCGCTCTACCTTGTCGACTCGCTCATCGCCCCCAGGTTCTGGGTTAGGTCGTGGTGGATCGCGGTGATCCTGGCGGTGCTCCTCAGCACGCTCGACAGCCTTGTCCCTCCCCTGCACAGACTCAAAACCCGCCCGCAGCGCGCACTCACCACCGCGGTCGCGACCTTCGTGATGAACGCCCTTGTCCTCCAGATCTTCATCTGGATAGGCGCCCCGCTTTCCACGACCAGCATCGTCTGGGTGCTGGTGGTGGCCGCCTTCGTGTCGTTGCTGGGAGGCGTCCTCAATTGGCTGATCGGTTTCAAGAAGAAGGAGAGGCCCGGGGCGGTCACCCGTGAGCGAACGCGCAAGGTCGGAACGACGAGACCACGAAGCTAGACGGGCATCGGCATCTCGTGGCCGCGAGCCTGCACCAGTAGTCGAAAGTCGAGCGGGTTGGTCGCCACGA
>PMIZ01000434.1 GCA_003157225.1 Actinomycetota bacterium
AGACGAGGCCTTCTTGAGCAGTTCGGCCCCGGGATGAAGCGTTTCGACATCTTCACTCTGGTTCCCGAAGCCTTCGGCTGGTTCGTGCAACAGCACCCCGTCTCCACCGCCATCCAGTCCGGCGCGGTTTCCATCTTCGTGCACAACATCCGCGACTACAGCCCGTTGCCGCACCACGAGGTCGACGACACCCCCTACGGAGGGGGACCGGGAATGGTTGGCCGAGTTGATATCGTGGGCAACGCACTCGAGCAGGTGTTCCGCGAACCGCCGCGCCAGGTGCGCGAGAGCCGGGATGTCTTCGTGCTGGCCGCGGGAGGGCGTCCCTTCGATCACGCTTGCGGCCTGGGACTGTCCCGGAGCGAACGGGATCTCGTGCTGTTGTGCGGTCGCTTCGAGGGCTTTGACGCCAGGGTGGAGTGTCTGTTCGCGAGCGGATCGATGTCCGTCGGACCCTACGTTCTAGCAGGGGGAGAGGTGGCGGCCCTCGCGGTGGTCGAAGCGGTTGTCCGTCATCTGCCTGGTTCGCTGGGCAACACGGAGAGCGTGGTCGAGGAATCGTTCAGCGAAGGGCTGGAGGGCAGAGTGGAGTACCCGCACTATACTCGGCCTCGTGAGTACGGAGGGCTGGAAGTGCCGGCGGTCCTCGTGAGCGGGGATCATGGCGCGATCGCGCGGTGGCGGCGTGAGAATGCCCGTCCTTCGCCGTGGAGACTATCGACAGACGTGGGAGATGATCCTATTGGACGGTGATCGCGAACAGAGGGGCTGGCCCATCGAGCACGCGCCGGCCCCTGCGCTGGATGACGACAGTCCGTTGAGCCGGGAGGCTGCTGCCGAGGAGGCGCCCGGCGGCGTTGCTGCGCCCGTTGAGCCGGTTCCGCGCGCGGAGAAGAAGCGGAGGAGGGCCCTGGGAACCGCCCTCGAGATAGTCGTCATCGTGGCGGCGGCGTTCGCCATCGCCATGCTCGTCCAGGCTTTTCTCGTGAAGCCCTTCACCATCCATCAGGTATCGATGGAGCCCACCCTGAACGAGGGCGACCGGATCCTCATCAGCCGGCTGACCTACCACTTCCGCGACCCCAAGAACGGCGACGTCATCGTCTTCCATTCGCCGGTGAAGCCAGGCGAGGACTTGGTCAAGCGGGTCATCGCGGTGGGAGGGGACCGCGTCTCTGTCAGCGACGGCAAGGTCTACGTGAACGGGGTGGCCCAGGTGGAGCCCTACCTGCTTGAACAAGGGTTCGCGGGCGACTACCCCGAGACGAAGATCCCGACGGGGAAGCTGTTCGTCATGGGCGACAATCGAAACAACAGCGGCGACAGCCGGTTCTTCGGGCCCATAGATAGAAAGTCGGTGATCGGCTGCGCCTTCGTAGTGTACTGGCCCATCAAGCACTGGAAGGGACTCTAGGCGGCTGCCGAACAACGAAGCCACGGCCACCAGGACACGCTGGCCGGCGCGATACCGCGTTCTCGGTCGCGCCACAAGCGCTGCTATTCGCGCTTCCTGCGTCCTTGTCTCGCGCGTGGCGATCGTGTCCACGCCCAGAGCGCACCCGGCGCGGCGTCGTTTTCAGCGGCCTGTTCGGCCGATTGTCCGGATTCGTGCCGGGTTGCATTCGCGCGTCTGATGCTCTAAAGTCTGCTGACTCTTCTTTGAAGTGGGTCGTCCAATGACGCTGGAATAGATCGGGACTGGGTATTTACATGGGTGCGATTGAAGAATTCGAGCGGAAGCAGCTGCGCGAAGACCTTCCGGTTTTCAAGTCTGGGGATACTTTGCGCGTGCATTTCAAGGTCATCGAGGGGAGCCGGGAGAGGATCCAGGTCTTCCAGGGGTTCTGCATCCGCAGGCAAGGTCAGGGCTCACGCGAGACCTTCACGGTGCGCAAGCAGTCTTTCGGAGTAGGCGTCGAACGTACGTTCCCGCTCCATTCTCCCAAGATCGAGAAGATCGAGGTCACCGCCATCGGCGACGTGGCCCGGGCCAAGCTCTACTACCTGCGCGAGAAGTTGGGCAAGAAAGCCCGCGTCAAAGAGAAACGCCTCTCCTAGTGCCCGTTCCGCGATGACGGTCCGGCCAGCGAGTTCGCACTTCTGCCCGTCTTCGCAACGAAGTCGCGGCCATCGAGTGCGCAACTGGTGAGCGAACCGGATTCAGGCGTTGTCCCGGAGCCTCTCATCGGCGGCTCTGGTGAGGCCGCCCAGGAGCTTGCGGGGAGCAGGGAGCGGTACAAGGCTATTCGCTTGGTTCTGGAAGTGGTCGTCATCGTGGCGGCCGCCTTTCTCTTGGCGCTTCTCATCCAGCAGTTCGTGCTCAAGCCGTTCGTCATTCCCTCGCCCTCCATGGAGCCGACGCTGGTGCAAGGCGATCGAGTCTTGGTCAACCGGCTTGTCTATCACTTCCGGTCTCCGAAGCGAGGGGACGTCATCGTGTTCCATCCCCCGGGAGTCGAGACTACTGAGCCGTTCATCAAGCGGGTGGTCGCCGTGGGCGGAGACACCGTCGCCGTTCATGACGGGGTCCTCTGGGTCAACGGCCAGGCTCAGAACGAGCCCTTCATCAAAGAGCACCCTATCGTCGAGGACTACCCCGAAGTCCACATAGCGCCGGGGTACGTCTGGGCCATGGGCGACAACCGCAACAACAGCGGCGACAGCCGCGTGTTCGGCCCGGTCAAAGAGGATGAGATCATCGGTGAAGCGTTCGCGGTGTATTGGCCCATCGGGCGCATGAAGGGCCTCTAGCCCCGCGGCTCATGGCGACGAAGCCTCCGCGCAAGAAAGGCCGCGTCTCCGATCCGTTTCGATTCGACAGGGCTCTGCTGGCCGAACACGCAGGCGGCGACGAGGGAGGGCGGAGCGACCTCAGGCTAGCAGGAGCCGACGAGGTCGGGCGGGGTTGTCTGGCGGGGCCGCTGGTGGTGGCGGCCGTGGTGCTCGACTACGCGGCGGCTCCCTTTCCGCACCTGGATGGCCTCACCGACTCCAAACTGCTCACGCTGGAGGTGCGGGAAACGCTCTACCGAGGCGTCCTGCGCACTGCATCCCGGGTGTGCTGGGTGGCGACTTCTCCTCTCACCATCGACACCCGCGGTCTGCACCGCTGCAACCTGGCGGCACTCTGCCGGGTGCTCGAGTCGTTGCGGGGCGAGTACCGGATGGCTATCGTCGATGGGTTCGACCTGCGCCGGCCCGAACTGCGGGCGCGGGCCTTGATCGGCGGAGACTACAAGAGCGCTGCCGTGGCCGCGGCCTCCGTGGTGGCGAAGGTTGTTCGAGACCGGCTGATGAGGGCGATGGCGCCTGCGTTTCCGGAGTACGGGTTCGAAGGCCACGTGGGGTATTCCACGGACGTGCACCGGGAGGCGCTGCGGCGCCACGGGCCGTGTGCCTTGCACCGGCTCAGCTTTCGGGGGGTGGAGAATCCGCAGTTGGAGCTGTGGGAAGATCAGGCGATGCGGTAGTTCTGCCCTTCTTGCAGGAGGAAGCCTTCGTCGGCCAACTGGTCGAGAATGCTCTTCACCTCGCTCTCCTCGCGGTCCCGCAATCGGGGGCCGGCTCTCAACGCATCCAGAACGATGCCCCGCGGACCGGCCTCGAGTAGGGCGCGGAGGATAGCTCCCCGCGCCTCGCGCCGGGAGCCGGCAAAGGGGGACTGCGCGGCATGATGCCTGCTCCTGCGGCTGGGATTGGGCCCGGCCGTCTTGATCCAGGCCCCATAGTCCATGAGCGCGTAGTACCAGTCTCGGGGGTTCTCTGTGTCAAGCGCCAGCACCACCAGAGGGAGGAGTTCGGCATCGGAGACGGACGTGCATTCTTGAAAGAAGAAGTGGATGAACGCCGACCGGATATTCGTCTCGATAAAAGGCAGCGGCCGATCGTAGGCGTAGACGCAGACGGCAGCCGCCGTGGCCGTGCCGATTCCTGGAAGTTCGCGGAGCTTGGCAACTGAGCCGGGGACCACGCCTCCATGGTCAGTCTCGATGATCTGACAACTTCGTTGGAGCGCGAGAGCTCGGCGGTTGTAGCCGAGGCCCTGCCAGGCGGAAAGGACCTCGCTCGTAGGGGCGGCAGCCAGCGCGCCCAGCGTCGGGAACGCGGCCACGAAGCTCTGGTACTTGGGGACCACGCGCACGACCTGCGTCTGCTGGAGCATGACCTCGGAAACGAGGATGGCGTAGGCGTCATGCGTATGCCGCCAGGGTAGGTCTCGAGAGTGTTGCGCATAGTGGTCCAGCACCAGCTGTCTGAAGGTATGAATGTCATCAGGCGGCCGAGGCAAGTCGCTGCTCCAATCTGCTACCAAAGTCTCACGCGGGTTCTTCGCGGCACGGCTACTGTCCAGCTGTCTGATCGTGTGGCGCCAATCCAGGGAGGCCGTGCTGAAAACCGACGTGCATCAGCCTGTGGACCGGACGGCGAGAGGCCGGACCGGAGAGCAGATAGCAGCTGCGTTCCTGTGCGAACGAGGGTACCGCGTATTGACGAGGAACGAACGAACCCCGCTGGGCGAACTCGACCTCGTGTGCGCGGATGGGGTGGAGGTCGTGGTGGTGGAGGTGAAGGCTCGCTGCGGCGAGGAGTTCGGCAATGCCTTGGAGGCCATCGGGCCGCGCAAAGCGGCGAGGTTAAGAGGCGCTGCGCTGTGGTGGCTCGCAGATCAAGGCATGCTGCCTTGTCGCATACGGTTCGATGCCGTGGCGGTGGAGCTAGACGGCCAGGGGCTGCCACGCAGCCTCCGGCACGTGAAAGACGTTCTCGGGGCCTAGGGACCGCGGTGGGTGTCGCCTCAGTCTGGGGGTTCGCGCTGGTGGGCATCGATGCCGTGCCCGTGAGGGTGGAGGCGCATGCCCGCAATGGGTTGCCCGGGGTGACTATCGTGGGACTGCCGGGAGCCGCGGTGCGCGAAGCTCGCGAGCGGATCCGCTCGGGCGCGGCCTCCAGCGGTCTCGCTTTGCCTACCCAGCGCATAACTATCAACCTAAGCCCGGGCGATGTGCCCAAGGATGGTCCGGGCTTCGACCTTCCGGTCGCCCTCGCGACCCTCGCCGCTTGTGGCCACCTGCCGGTCGAGTGCGTTCGCGACGTGGGGGCCGTGGGCGAAGTGTCGCTGGAAGGGGTCGTAAGGCCGACCCGCGGCATGGTCTCGGTGGCCGAGGCGGCCAGCAAGATCGGGGTCGGACTGCTTCTCACGCCAATGGAAGGGTTGCCGGCCGCCGTGGAAGTGAGTGCCATGCCGGTGGCCGGAGTACGCACCCTCGCTGAGGCGGTCATGGTGGTGAGAGACCAAGGGTGTCGGGAACGGGTGCTCGAGCGAGGGGCACGGTGGCTCAGGGCACGCGCAGATGGCGCGCCCGCTCTTGGGGAGGCTCCCGACTTGGCCGACGTAGTGGGTAACCATCAAGCCAAGAGGGCTCTGGAGATCGTGGCGGCGGGTGGTCATCACCTTCTGATGGTCGGATCGCCTGGATCCGGAAAGACCATGTTGGCTCGGCGCCTTGCGGGCATCTTGCCACCGCTCACGCGAGAAGAAGCGGTGGACGTCACCCGCGTGTGGAACGCCGCTGGTCTTCAGAGCGCACAAGCGGGCCTGGCTACGGACCGTCCCTTCCGGGCCCCGCACCACACTGCTTCCCGAGCGGCCCTCGTCGGTGGGGGAGCAACGCTTCGCCCGGGCGAGGTGAGTCTTGCTCATCGCGGCGTGTTGTTCCTCGATGAGCTGCCCGAGTTCTCCCGGGATGCCCTGGAGGCGTTGAGGCAGCCGCTCGAAGAAGGTCGGGTGATCATCTCCCGACGCTGTGGCACGTCGATGTTCCCGGCGGCTTGCACCTTGGTCGCCGCAATGAACCCATGCCCTTGCGGCTATCTCGGGCACCTGGACAAGGCGTGCCGCTGCCAGGCGATCGCCGTAGAGCGCTACCGGGCGCGAATCAGCGGGCCGCTCTTGGACCGCGTCGATGTTCTCATCGAGGTGCCCGCTTTGACGCTGACGGCGCTGGAGGAGCCTGCGCGAGCCGAGCGCTCTGCGATCGTCAGGCAGAGGGTAGCCGCGGCCAGGGAGTTCCGACGTGAGCGCCTGCAGCGATCGCCGGAGACCCCCGGTCTCCCAGAGGGCAAGGCGGCGTGGAGCCTCGAGGACCGGAGTCTTCTGACTGCGGACGCGCGACGTCTTCTGCGCCAGGCGTTGGTCAGAGAGAGTCTAAGCGGCCGGGCGTACGTGCGCATAATCAGTCTAGCCCGCACCATCGCCGACCTGGACGGAGATCTGCCGGTGACGGCCGATCATCTGGCCGAGGCCTTGGCGCTCCGGCTGGACCACAGGCGGATCGGTTTCGGCTGATGGCGGATGCAGACGAGGATCGTGCCTGGAACGCCGCCCTGGGCCTGGCGTGGCTAAGTCCGGGGGGATACCACCGCCTCCTGAGGTGTCTGAGGACCGAGGGGGTCGAAGCGGTATGGAGGGCACGCCGCCGGGAGCTCAAATCGTGGGGCATGACAGGCCGGGCCATCGATGGGTTCGAAGAGAAGCGAGCGGCATTCTCGGCCGCAGAGGCGCGGGCGCTGGTGGGTGCACAAGGCCTTCGGTTCGTTCCCTATGGGCATCGTGACTTCCCGCCGGAACTGGGCCAGCTTGCTGTGCCGCCAGCCGGACTCTTCGTGCGCGCGAGCGAGGAGGCGTGGCGACGGCTTCTCACCGTCCCCAGGGTGACCATAGTAGGAACGCGAAGGACCACCACCTATGGGGTGCGGGCGACGGAGGGTTTCGCAGCCGCGTTCGCAGCGGCGGGAATCGCCGTCGTCAGTGGCATGGCTATGGGAGTGGACACCAGGGCGCACAAAGCGGCGGTCGAGACGGGGGGGCTGACGGCGGCGGTGCTAGGCTGCGGGGCGGATGTCGTCTATCCGAGTGCCAACCGTTGGCTCTACGAGAAGATTGCAGCGGGTGGGGCGGTGATAAGCGAGCTACCACCGGGAGCGGCACCGGCGCCCTGGACCTTTCCTCATCGCAATCGCCTCCTAGCGGCCCTTGGAGATGCAGTCCTGGTCGTCGAGGCTCCTCTCACGAGCGGTGCGCTTCAGACGGCGGATGCCGCGCTCGAACTTGGGCGGCCTGTCTTCACCGTGCCCGGCTCCATCTACGCGGAGGGATATCGCGGATGCAACAGGTTGCTCCATGACGGTGCGGGCCCGGCCATCGAGCCGTGTGCCACAGTGGAGGACTTTCTTCTGCAAACAAGAATCGAGAGAGGAGCTCGGAAGGTGCAGGGAGGACGCCTGCCAGAGGCGAACCTTCATAGCAAGGGCGGTCCCTTCGGCCCGGGATCGAGGAACGACCGCGTCTGGTCGGCCCTGAGGGCGGGCCCGTGTTCGGTAGACGTCCTGGTGGAGCGCACGGGACTTGCAGCCAGGGAACTCAGCGCAGCGCTTGCCGAGCTGGAGCTAGAAGGATTGACGCGAAGGGTCGGCCCCGGAATCTACGCGCGGGGGCCCTGAACACCGGCCACGACTAGGAGGACGATGCAGCCAGACGACCAAAGGGTATCTGCCCTCCCGGCGGCACAACTCGAGGAGTCCATCGCCGCCTTCATCCGTGGGCTGATCGCGTCCGACTACAGCGCTCGTACCATCGAGGCCTGCTCGAGTGACCTCCGCCAGTTCGCGCACTTCTTGGCGGAGCGCGCAGTGGAGAACCCCGGTGCCATCAGCCGGGGAGACGTAAGCGACTTCGCTGCGGCGCTCGCCGACCCCGACCGTTCGGACGCCGGGAATCCGCAGAGAGTTGCCCGACCGTATGCCCGCGCCACCGTCGCGAGGAAGCTCTCTGTGGTCCGCAGCTTCCTGCGCTTCTGCGAAGAGAACGGCACAATCGCCGCCAATCCAGCGCAGGCGGTGAGCTCGCCCAAGCTGCCGCGCCGGTTGCCGCAGGTGCTCACTCCCGAACAAATGGCGGCGCTGCTGGAGGTGATCGGCGGCTGCAAGCCGCTTGAATTGCGAGACCGGGCCCTTTTCGAGTTAATATACTCTTCGGGCTTGCGCTGCCAAGAAGCGCTGGACCTGACGCTCAGAGACGTGAACTTCGAGGCTTGCCAGATTCGGGCGAAAGGGAAGGGACGCAAGGTGAGGGTGATTCCTGTCGGCTCGCCCGCACTCTGCGCGTTGGAGAGGTATCTACATGAAGGGCGGGCGCGGTTGGTCGTAGGCGACTCCGCGGAGGATCACGTCTTCCTGAGCCGGACGGGGCGCCCACTCTCTTCATCCGACGTCCAGCGGCGACTCGCGCGCTACCTCGCTAGGGCCGGCGCTCCGATCGGCACCTCGCCTCATACACTCCGCCACTCGTTCGCTACGCACCTGCTTGAGGGCGGCGCGGACTTGCGGGTGATCCAAGAGCTGCTTGGCCATTCCTCGCTTCGCACGACCCAGGTCTACGCGCACGTGTCTGCCGCCCATCTACGGAGGGCCTATCGCCGGGCCCATCCGCGAGCTTGACGAGGGCCACCATGGCTGTCGACCTGGGAAAGAAAGACGATCTTGGCGAGGTCTGGCGCCGCTACAAGGAGCACAGCGACATGCGGGCCCGGGACCAGCTCATCCTGGCCTATTCTCCACTCGTGAAGTACGTGGCTGGGCGGATGAGTAGTGGGCTTCCTGCCCACATTGAAGAGGGCGATTTGGTCTCATACGGCCTTCTGGGCTTGATAGGGGCTCTCGAGCGGTTCGATCTGAGCCGCAACATCAAGTTCGAGACCTACGCGGTCTCGCGGATAAAGGGCTCCATCATCGACGAGCTACGGGCTCTCGACTGGGTACCCCGTTCGGTGCGGAGTTGGGCGCGCAAGGTGGAGGCCGCTGTTACCCGGCTGGAGAACCGACTCGCGCGCGCGCCGAGCGATGAGGAGACCGCCGCCGAGCTCGGGGTGGATTTGGACGAGTTCCAGGACATAATCAACCAGATCAGTTGCGCTTCTATCGTGGCTCTGGACGAGTTTTGGGATTCCAGCGGGCCGGGCCAGGACAAAGTGAACCTGATAGACACCATCGAGGACACAGACGCTCCGGATCCATCGCGGGCATATCGCATCCAGGTGATCAGAGAGACATTGGCCAGCGCGATAGAACGGCTGCCCGAGCGGGAGCGGATCGTCATAGGGCTCTATTACTACGAGGGCCTCACCCTGAAAGAGATCGGCGAAGTGCTGGGCGTGACCGAGTCGCGCGTCTCGCAGCTCCACACCAAGGCAGTGCTGCGCCTGCGAGGCCGCATCAAAGAAGACCTAGATCTGGACGCGCTGGCCACATAGCCGGCGCCGAGCGGCCAGGGGCCGAGGCGACCCCGACTGGCGGCGACCCCCCGGGGGATGATCGGCGCCGCAGGCGCCAAGACCCCTGCTCAGCGGCAGCATGACCCCCGGCCCGTCTATGTGACTGAGCGGTCGCGCGGCCACTAGGAGCCAGAGAAGGGCTGGAGTTCATGCTAAACTGCTCGGGCTAAACAACGAACCTGAGAACCAGCGCGCCGGTGGTGCCGAACCCTCGGTTCCGGAGCGTCCCTCAGAGGATCCGATCAACATAACCAAGAGAGGTCATTCATGCCCGCTGCATCCATGAAGCAGCTCCTGGAATCAGGAGTCCACTTCGGCCACCAGACCCGCCGCTGGAACCCCAAGATGAAGCGCTTCATCTTCACCGAGCGCAATGGCATCTACATCATCGACTTGCAGCAGTCGCTGTCGTTCATCGACCGCGCCTACGACTTCGTCAAGGAGACGGTCGCCCACGGCGGCACGGTTCTCTTCGTCGGTACGAAGAAGC
>PMIZ01000100.1:0-232 GCA_003157225.1 Actinomycetota bacterium
CCCGCACAGCGGGGGTTTCGTTTTGGGCAGAATTGGCCTGATCAGGTGCGCGGGGCCGACTGCCGCTACGGATGTTCACCGAATGTACACGCCGGGGTTGGTATGGTCCCTGGTAGAGTTCCAGATGAGCGTTTGCTGGTGGCGGATGGAGGTCCGATCCGAATGCGCACCTTGATCTATGTCATCTACCTTCTTGTGGTGATCTACAGCTGGCTGATCGTGGCCCGGGCGC
>PMIZ01000100.1:288-5710 GCA_003157225.1 Actinomycetota bacterium
CCTAACCCCTCGGGGTTAGGCAACACCGGATAGGCCGGGGGCCACAGCTCAAGGAGGGGGACTGAGCAATGCCACAACGGTATGTTTGCACTGCTGACCTGAATCGTGCCTGAACGCCTGGGGCCAAGCGAGCATCACGATGTGTGCATTGTGTTCGGTGCTCATTGGAAGACCGCGCACCCGAGTTGCTTTCGACCCTCATCGCCGTGAAGAGCCATTGGCGCTGTCGCCGCCGGTGTTGGCCGCAAGTTCCGAACGTCCGGCGGGGATATGATCACCACGCAAGCCATAGTCGAGGAGGCCGGTTCCTTCCGCTCGCTCCAACTGTCCTGCAGAATTGGAAAGCTGGTTGGCGCTTGAGGGCTTTGCCAGCCGGGGCTCTTTCTGCCGCCCTGCCTCGGCGATATAGTGGTGAGACCTTGCAGTGAGCGGAAGGGGATCGGAGGGGGACATGCCGTTCTGCACTAGCTGCGGTGCAGAGGTCAACGACGGGGATGGGTCTTGCTGGGTGTCGGGTGCCGCACAAGGACCGTCACAACAGACGAGCGCACTCGCGAGCGGTCTGCAACCAGGTCCGCCCCAGTACTACTCGCCGGCTTCGATGCAGCCAGCATGCTACCCGCATCCGCCCGCGTACTTCCAGTCGACAGCGCCGCCAGAGAGCGACCCTGCCGTCATTTGCCCGTACCGCCAAGAGCGGGGCCACCGTCGGATCGTTGCCGCGAAAATGATGGTCGGTATAAGCGGCGGAAAGGCGACCGCCGCGGTTCTCATTGCTGGGTGATCCTTGCTCACCAATGCTGTAGATAGCGTCCACTTCGCAAGCGTAAGGGGGTAGTTCACGATGGCCCGACGCGGTTTTCTCGCGGAACTTCAGCATCAGAAGCAGGTCGCCGCCCGCGAACAAGAGCGACGTGCACGGGAGGCCGAGCGAGCGCGCAATGCCGCCTACCGCACCGCAGAGCAAGCCCGAAAAGCGGAGGAGCGTGCAGCTGCTCAGTTAGCTGGCGCGAACGCAGCCGACCGGAAGCGGCTGGCCAAGGAAGCTCAAGACGCGCACGTCGCTGCGATGGAGGCCGAAGTGGAGAGGCGCAACCTCGAGCTGTCCCGGCAATACGAGGAGATCGATTCGCTACTTTCCGGCACACTTGGTGTCGATAACTACGTGGACTTGGCAACGCTGCACACCGTTGCCCAGCACCCTCCGTTCGACCGTGCCGACCTTGAGACACCGATACCAGTGCCCGGCCCAATTCCCGATCCACCGGAACCGATCTTCATGCCACCCGCTCCTCCCCAAGGGCTCCNNGGGCTCCGAGGAGTGTTCGGCGGCAAGAAGCACGAGACGGCGGTTGGCGAAGCCACCGCCGCGCACGAGGCTGCGGTGATGCAATGGAAGTCTGCACTGGCCGAGGCCGAAGCAGCCCGCAAGGCCAGAGAGAACTGGCACGCCGAGCAGGAGGCCAAGCGTGTCTCGGCATTACAGACGGAGCGCGCCCGATATGCGAAGGAGTGTGCGGAGCGCGAAGCGGCCGCGGCCGAGCGGAACAACGAGATAGACCAGCTCATTACAGACCTCGGCTACGGCGCGGTCCATGCCGTCCATGAGTATGTCTCGATCGTGCTGTCCAACTCGGTGTACCCGGCCCACTTCCCGGTCGAGCACGATTTTGAGTTCGACCCCGCAACTGCCGAACTTCGGCTGCGCGCGTTGGTGCCCAGCCCTGACAAGCTGCCAACCACCAGCGCACACAAGTACACGAAGTCCAGCGATGAGATTGCGGCTGCACCCCTCTCGCAGAAAGCATGCAAGGACCGATATACAAACGCCGTGCTCCAGGTCGCGCTCCGGTCGATCCATGAAGTGTTCCAGGCGGACCGCCGTGGACTCATCAAGACGATATCGCTGCAAGTCGGGACAGAAACGATCGACCCTGCAACTGGCCGGGAAGCGTACATTCCCTTTGTGGCGGTCGGCGCTGAACGCGATTCGTTCCTTGAGCTGAATCTGGCGAACGTCGTTCCCGCTGCGACTCTTAGTCACCTCGGCGCAGCCGTCTCCAAGAGTCCTCATGACCTCGTCGCCGCAAGCACGTCCGGAATCCGTCGGTCATGACCGACGATCGACCAGTCTTCAATCCGCCACCCGGATGGCCCAGGCCCCCTGACGGCTGGGTGCCGCCCAAGGGATGGTCGCCGGATCCTTCCTGGCCTGACCTACCTGAGGGCTGGCAACTCTGGCTGCTGCCACCTGACTTCGCCAGCGACGACGCTGGCGATGCCTCGGGACGTAGCCAACGCACCGCCAATGAAACGACCTCAACGGGAGCCGCGTCCTCTCCCGATGCACGCGGCAGGATTGCGCACCTCGAAGCAGAGAACGCGGCGTTGCGGGCTCAGCTTGAGGCTGTTGTGTCCGGCGCTGACGTCGTTGTCCTTGACGACGAAAAGGTTCTTCAGGAAGTCGGCATCTATCGCTACCACCACCCGCTCGAAAACGCAGCCGCGTACAAGGACCGTCTGGACGAACTGAGCGGTCGCATAGCAGATCTCGTCAAGACCCACCGCGCGATTGAGATGTCGAACATGTACACCTTCGACAACTCGCTGGCAAAAGGTCGGAAGATGGCTAACGATCTGGCCACGCTTATGTTGAGAGCCTACGACGCGGAGGTGGACAACTGCCTGCGTTCCCTGCGCGCCGCCAACGTCGTGACCGCGAAGAGGAGGGTCGAGGCATCGCGGGATGCCATCAAGAGGCTTGGCGCGATGATGCAGATGAACATAAGCGACGCCTTTCATGCACTGCGTTTGGAAGAGATCGAACTGACCGCCGACTACCTCATGAAGAAGCAGGAGGAGCGTGAAGCAGCCGTCGAAGAACGCGCCCGCCTCCGCGAAGAGCGGAGGGTAGAGGCCGAACTTGCGGAGGAAAGAGCACGGCTGGATAAGGAGCGGAGCCATCTACTTAACGCCTTGGAAGCGTTGAAGAGCAGCGGGTCAACAGACCCCGAGTTGGAACACAGGCTCGCTGAGGTTGACGAGGCCATTACGCAGAACGATTACCGCGCAGCGAATATCCGAGCCGGCTACGTTTACGTGATCTCAAACAGGGGGGCTTTTGGTGAGAACGTCGTCAAGATAGGTCTCACTCGTAGGCTTGAGCCGCTCGACAGAGTGAACGAACTAGGGGGAGCTTCGGTTCCCTTCCGCTTTGACGTTCATGCGCTGTTCTTCTCGGAAGACGCGGTCACCATCGAAACCGAGCTACATCAGTGCTTCGCGGCCCGACGCCTCAATCACGCGAACCTACGCAAGGAGTTCTTCTTCGCGTCTCCAGCCGAGGTGCGGGCGGCGCTCATGTCAAAGGTTGGCAACCTCTTGGAGTTCATCGAGCATCCTGAGTCGACCGAGTACCTACAAAGTCTGGGCTATTGGCCCGACGAGCAGAAGGATGTCCGCTGAGCGCGGGTCGAGGTGATAGAAGCGTCAACGAGCACCATTCAGCGATGGCGATGGGACCGACGCAACCGTAAGATGAGTGACTGGAAAAGCCATGGACCCCCTCTTGCCCTTAGCACTATCAATACAGAGCAATCCCAAGGGATACGCACTTCTTCTGGGATCGGGAATCTCGAGGTCAGCCGGAATACCCACCGGTTGGGAAGTGGTGCTCGAGCTGATTCAACGTCTGGCCGTGGCTGAGGGTGAGGATGCCGGTCCTGACCCAGCAGACTGGTTCCTCAAGAAGTATGGCAGTGAACCTCGCTATGACTCCCTGCTTGAGTCGGTGGCGAAGTCTCCCCAGGATCGAAGGTCTCTCCTTCGCGGTTTCTTCGAGCCAACGCCAGAGGAAAGGGAGCAGGGTAGCAAGGTGCCTGAGGGGTAGATTTATCCTGATCGGCGGCGTGAATCGGGACTAATGTACCCCTCAGGTCGATGCGTTGACCCTGGAACGCCGACAAGACACAAATCGCCTACTACTCCCCGCCACCCTAAGAGGCTGTTGCAATTTCCGTGCGCTCGATGTATTAATGCAGTCAATGCAAGAACATGCTCACATCGGACTACGCGAACGGAAGAAGACCGCGACTCGACTTGCCATCGAGCGGGCTGCGGTCAGGATCGCCTACGAGCAAGGTTACGAGGCCGCCACAGCCCAGGCGATTGCAGCAGAGGCCGACGTCTCCTTGCGAACGTTCTTCAACTATTTTCCCAGCAAGGACGTGGCAGTCGTAGGCACTGGCCTCAATCTGATCGACGAGCAGAAGGCGCAGCAGATCCTGGAAGAGAGCGACCCAGACCTGCTTGGGGGGATCAACCGAGTGGCGGAAGCATGTATGGCTGAGACCGGCTACTCGGCGGAATTCATGCTGCGCCGTCGTCGTCTGCTTCAGGAGTACCCCCAGTTGTCGCGTCCGAATGCGGAGTCGATCGAGCGATTCGAGACTTGGTTGGCCACCGTCGTCGCAGAGCACCTTCACGCTCACCCGTCGCACCGCTACCTCGACAACCGGCTAACGGTCGAAGAGGAAGCTCTGTTGGCGGTCAACATCGTCGCTGCGGCGGTTCGCTACCACTGGCACTTGTCTCTCGACAAGGACTTGGACGAAACCACGGCTGCTAGAGACATCAAGCAAGTGATCGACATGATGGCTGTTATTCACGAAAAGACAGCACGGGTGCGATGCACAGCAACGAGAGCGGCAGAGCCAGCCGAAAACGAGTAGGCCCGACCAAGCGAAGGAGCACGCGGTGACCGAAGGCGGGCATTGGAAGCATTTCACGTTCGAGCAGAGCCCCGACAATCCTGCCCATCCGTTCGGCAGCTTCGATTTCACCCAGATGTTCGACGTCAACAGCAGGGGCATGGCTGGGCCCTCTCTGGGAGCCCTCGACATGGGCGAATGGATGGAGGGCATGATCGCCATGACTTCCGGACACTGGAACAAAATGCTCGCGTCCTTGGAGCGGTCTGAGGGAGAAGGAAAGTTCAGGCGGCTGCTACCGGTCGAGGAGCTTCAGAGCACTCCCGGTTCGACGCTTCTCAAGGAGCACCATCCCCAATGGGTCATCGGGAGGGGAGCACAAACACCATGATTCTCAAAGGAGCATGCAGTGGCCGAGGGTAAGTACTGGAAGCATTTCACGTTCGAGCAAAGCCCTGATAATCCGGTGCATCCTTTCGGAAGTTTTGACTTCACCCATCTGTTCGACGTCAGCAGCAGAAGCATGCCCGGGTCGTCTCTCTGGCTGTTCCAATCGTGGTTCCGTGAGCCCATGCCGCCGAAACAGATATACAAGCCGCACGTTCACGGCCACGAAGAGTACCTGTGCTACTTCGGGAGCAACCAGGAGGATCCATTCGAGCTCGGGGGGGAGATCGAGCTGTGGATCGAGGCCGAGCCTTACCGCTTCACAA
>PMIZ01000069.1 GCA_003157225.1 Actinomycetota bacterium
CGCAGCTCGAGAAATCACAGTCTATTCACAGAGATCTGCTGGGAGTGGTGATCAGGGGCGGCGGCTGGCAGGAGCTTGCCGACGAGGCATCGCGGCTCATGGAGATGCCAGTGGCCATCCTCGACGTCTATCTTGAGCTGCTTGCCGCCTCGTCCGATCTGCCGATCGAGGCAGGCGTGCTCGAAACCGGACTCAAGAGGCCGGAGTTTCAGGAGAGCCTGGACGAGCTGGGTCGCGGGCAGAAACTTGGACATGTCCGGCTGGAAGGGCTACCGGCTTTCTTCATCCTACCGATAGTGGCGAGTCACAAGCGGTTGGGCTATGTATGTGCGCTTACCGATTCTCCGGCACTTTCATCGATGGAGACGCTTGCCTTGGAGCACGCGGCGACCATCGCCACGCTGGAAATGGCTCAAGACCGGGTTCGCTTCGAGACAGAAGTCAGACTCAAAGGCGATTTTGTCGATGAGGTGATCCGGGGCGGCACCGACGATTTTGTCCAACACAGGGGCACGTTCTTGGGGTGCGATCTCAGCCGTGGGGCGACCGTCGTGCTGCTGGGGGTGGATGAATTCAATGCCGCGACACCACCCAAGGGCCTTGCGCCGGAGGATTTCGATCAGCGTATCGAACGCTTCTTCTCGCGAAGTTCGAGGGTGGTCGGCGCTTGGTCGGCGTCCTCTCTCGCGAGCTTGAAGTCGGGGAATCTGGTCCTGTTTCTCTGCGGCTCGTCCTCCACCGACGTGGCCGCAGTGACGAAACTGACGGCTAAGCTCCAAGCTTTGGGGAGAGAAGTGGGCGACCTGTCCGTCTCAGCGGGAATCGGTGGTCACGTCGCCGACCCCGGCCAGCTCAATCGTAGCTATCAAGAGGCGCTGGTGGCGCTGAAGGTCGGGCGCAAACTGACCGGACCAGGCAGCCTCTTGCGGTTTGACGACGTGGGAACGTACAAGATCTTGTTCGATATTTGGGAACGGGATCCGGAGGCGATCCGGTCACTCTACGAAGAGACCGTCGCCCGGGTTGACCGCTACGACGAGGAGAACGCCACACAGCTGATGCAAACGCTTGTAGTGTTTCTGCGCAACGACGAGAACCTCACGAAGACTGCCGAGGATCTCTTCGCGCACCGACACACCATCCGCTACCGATTGACCAAGATCGCCGATATCACCGGTCTTAGCGTGTTCCAGAGCGAGCATAAAGAGCGGCTCGGTCTCGGCCTCAAGGCACGCAGTCTTCTGAAAGGCTGATCTCACCCCCTCCAAACGTACAAGTTGGTCGTCTGACTCTTGTACATCTGTCGATTCCCCACGCCGCGTGTATGGGCTGTAATTGGTCTATACGGCGGCCTTGCCGCATACCGGCGAGGGAGGGATATGTGGGATCGATGAGATGCAGTAGATGGCTGCTGGCCTTGCCGGTGGTCCTGTTGGCATGTCTGATGCTTGTTGTCTTCTCCGGTCTGGCCTGGGCGGATACCGCCGGGACCAGCGCACCGGCGGGCGCTGCTGCCGCGGCTCCGCCTGCGACGGGCACAGCAGCTTCTGGCGCCGCTCCAGCCACGACTCCGGCGACAGTCGCCACCACCGCCGCCGCTTCGCCCAAGGTCGACACCGGCGACACCGCGTGGATGCTGGTCAGCACCGCGCTTGTCATGCTCATGACCCCGGGGCTCGCGTTCTTCTACGGCGGCCTCGTACGCCGGAGGAACGTCCTCTCCATCATGATGCAGTGCTTCATCCTTATCGCTGTCATCAGCATCCAGTGGGTGCTATTCGGCTACAGCTTGGCGTTCGGTCCCGACCATGCCGGACTCATCGGTGGGTTGAGCTGGGCCGGGCTGCATGGGGTGGGGCTTGCGCCTAACCCGGACTATGCCGCCACCATCCCCGCTCAGCTGTTCATGGTCTTCCAGATGATGTTCGCGGTCATCACACCGGCGCTCATCATCGGCGCGTTCGCCGAGCGGATGAAGTTCAGCGCGTTCCTTGTCTTCTCGATTCTGTGGGCGACCATCGTTTACGATCCTTTGGCGCACTGGGTCTGGGGCGTGGGCGGGATGCTCCGGCAGTACGGCGCGCTCGATTTCGCGGGCGGTACCGTGGTGCACATCAATGCCGGCATGGCCGCCCTGGCCACCGCCCTTTACATGGGACAGCGCCAGGGATACCCGCACAAAATATCCCCCCCGCACAACCTGCCCTTTGCGGTGCTGGGCGCGGGCCTGCTATGGTTCGGTTGGTTCGGCTTTAACGCCGGNNCTGGTTTGGCTGGTTCGGGTTCAATGCTGGCAGCGCTCTCACGGCTGGTGGCCTCGCCACAACCGCGTTTGTCGCGACGCATCTCGCCACCTGCTCTGCAGCGGCCGCCTGGGTATTCATGGACTACATCTTCAATAAACGGCCTACAGTCCTGGGCGCTATCTCGGGAGCGGTCGCCGGATTGGTGGCCATCACGCCGGCCTCCGGCTTCGTCAGCCCGATGGGGGCGCTGGCCATCGGCGCGATCGCCGGTCTAGTCTGCTATGTGATGGTGGTCGTGGTCAAGACGAAGCTC
>PMIZ01000325.1 GCA_003157225.1 Actinomycetota bacterium
CGCGGCGTAGTAGGCGTTGCCCATCCCGTTGCGGGATAGCGCCCAGGTGTAGAGCACGGCGGTGAGCACCGCCACGAAGCCCAGGCCGGCCAGCGCCCACCATGGTCTCCCCTGAAAGCGCCAGATACGCCTACTCTGCCAGGCTCGGCGTATGACGTATGCCGGACCGGCTCCTTGGCTCGCTTCTTTGCCCGACAACGTCCCTATGCTCATGACGATCACGCCCTTGGTCGTTCTGGCTGTCAACCTTCTCGGTCGTGATTATCGCCGGGGCTGGGTAACGGGAGCGTAAGGAGCACCGAAGCGGGGGGCCGGAGCGGAGGTGGGCAGGCGGCCCGCCTCCGCTCCGNNGGCGGGCCACCGCCCGCCTGCGCTCCGGCCTTTCAGGTCAGCCCTTGGGAAAGGCGCGCGCTACTGCGTCCCGATAGTGCTGAGGGTCGGAATCCAATGCGGCCCCTGGATGCTGCGATACCAGGTCAACCAGTTTCAGATTGTCCGACAGAGCAGGCAGTTTCTCGAACGTGAGCCGCATCGTCACGCCGCCACCGGCACCCTTGGTCTGCCACTCGATCGGCTCGCCGGTCTTCGCGTCGACGATGTAGGTGAGGCTTCCGTCGGCGCTCACGATGCGCATTGCATCGCGCCCGTCCACTGCCACATGCCCGTCCACCTTGGCGCTGCCTGAATTCAGTAGATTCATGGCCTCGGCCTTGAAGGTATCCGGACTGTCCGTCTGGGACACGGACTCAGAAGCTTGATAGATGGTGTTGGTCGCGGGGTCGTAGACCTGGGAATAGCCCTGACCTGTGTGCGCGGTTTCTGCAGGAGCGACGTCGCTCGAGGTCTCGATTCGTCTCCAGGATTGTTGGGACGAGCCGAGTTGCCAGGTCTCGTCGGCCCAGCTCACTGAAGTCCCGTCGCCGTTGTCCTGAGTACCGGCTGTCTTGAAATGCAACACCAGATTGGCGGGGACCTCCAGGGCCGCTTGAGCCTTCCCAACAATGGAGGGCCCGTTCGAGCCGAAGACGTTGACCAAGCTGAGCACACCTAGAACCACCACGGCCAAGCCTACGGCAACCGCCGTTCCGCGGACCAAAGGCCTCCGAAAGAGCGACCGGCGCTCCGCGCGTCTGCTTGTCTCGCTCAAGAGATGCTCCCTTCTCGCGTGCAGGCGGCGATCAGGAAGATCCCGTTGTTCTGGGAGCTGATGAGGATCCATCAACATATGCCCTCCTGTTCCGCTTGCGATTTTGCGCTTCCGGAACTCATATGTCCGGAGCCGGCGCAGAGTTCCCGCAAGCGTGCCTTTCCTCTCGACAAGCGTGACCGAACCGTGCCCACGGGTAGGTCTAGCGCGGTCGCGGCTTCTTCGTAGCTGAGTCCCATCCAGACACAAAGAGAAAGCACGTCTTGCTCTCGCTTCGGGAGACGGGAGAAGACTCCCAGTATCTCTCGCA
The DNA here is from genome assembly GCA_003157225.1 of Actinomycetota bacterium. The sequence goes on from PMIZ01000325.1 coordinate 1,458, forward strand.
TCTTGAGCTCGTCTGCCAGACGCCCAACAAGCTCGTCCTCATCCAGAGTCGATTCCTGAGGCAGGGGCATTCGCTCCAGCGCGGACCGGTAGCGAAACTCCGCCCTTCTGTGGTTGCGCAGCACGTTCGTGGCCACGCCGAACAGGAAGGGTAGAGCGGAATCATGCGTCAGAGAGATCCGGCGGCGTTTGCGCCAGGCTTCGAGAAATACCAGCGAAGCAAGGTCCTCCGCCGTCGCCCAGTTTCCGCAACGTCGAAAGAGATAGTTGTAGACTGGGCGTGCGTGTCGCTCGAAGATATCGCCGAAGGCACTTGTGTCTCCTTCGACGATGTTGTCCCAGAGTTCCCTGTCACTGGCGTTGTTCATGCCCGTATAATGTCCGCTCCTGCCCACTGGGTTCCCGAAGACTCAGCCTTCTACGAAAGTACAAGCCGGCAGGCACGAATATTGGCCTTCGGGACAAACCGCTCGGCGGCGGGTGCTGCTAGTCTATCTTGCTCGCGCGCGAGGACTCGGTTCAAGGAAGGGTGGCTGTGACGGTTTCTTCATCGACCTTACCGGAGGCCAGGCGGCCAAACGGCTCTTCACTCGCCACGGCGGCGGTCACAACCTTCGTGTGCGCCAATTGCTCGCGCCCAGGCCGAGCGCCCGATTCCGCCGGCCGGTCCCGTCCCGCCGTTCCCAATTTCGATTGGCCCTTCCCGGTTCGTGAAGTGCTGGTGCCCTGCACGGGCCGGCTTCAACCGGAGCATGTTCTCAAGGCGTTCGAGACCGGCGCCGACCTGGTGGTCACGGTCTCCTGCGAAGAGGACAACTGCGAGTACCTTGAAGGCAGCCAGCGGTGCGCGCGTCGGGTAGACTACGTGCAAGGCATGTTGGACCAGATCGGACTGGGAAGCGGGCGTCTGCTGCACTTCCATCTGCCCGGGAGCGCGGCGCAAGACATGGCTCTGGGTGCGAAAGAACAGGCGCCCACGGCCTTCGCCGAAGATCTCGACGCCCGGATCGCCGCCATCCGCGATTCGGTCTTGCAGTCGTTGGATGGCTTAACGCCCAACCCCCTCACCCCGTTCGTCTGCGAAGCGGCCGAGGAGCCCTACCAAGAACTGGACGGAAGCGATGACGCCAATGAAGACTGATCTCCGTCAAGCACTGAGCTCCGGCCGGCTGATTCTCACCGCCGAGTGCGTGCCGCCGCGCAGCGGCGGCGCGGAGGCCGTCGGCAAACTCTCCAGCATGCTGCCGGCCAACTTGGACGCGGTGGTGGTGGCCGACAACCCGGACGAGATCCATGGTTCGGCTCTCGCCTGTGGCGCGCTCCTGGCCCGGGAAGGCCGGGAGGTCGTGCTCTCCCTGTCCACTCGCGACCGCAACCGCATCGCCCTGGAGAGCGACGCGTTGGGGGCCGCGGCCCTGGGCATTGGCGCCATCCTCTGCCTCAGTGGCAACCACCAGTCGCTGGGAGTATGCCCACAGGCGGCTAGCGCAAACGACATTGATTCCATCCAACTCACCCAGGCCGTCAAACGGCTGGAGGGCGCGGAGTTGTTGGCCGGGGCGGTGGCGCATCCCTATCAGCGTCCTCTCGAGCTGAACCTGCTCCGACTCCGGAAGAAGATCGCCGCCGGTGCCGATTTTCTGCTCACCGAGCCGGTCTTCGACGTGGCTGCGTTCACGCCGTGGATGGAAGCGGTTCGGGCGGCGGGGCTGCACGAACGGACAGCGATCATCGTCAGCGTGTTCCCCTTCGCCAGCGTCGAGCAGGCCGAGTCCCTCCGCCAGCGCCAGACCTACGGTCCCGTCGACGAGGCGGTGGTGACTCAACTGAGCAAGAGCTCCGACGCCGGCAAGGAGGGCATCGCCATGGCGGCCCGCATAGCCGGCCAGCTCAAAGCGGTCCCCGGGGTGCGAGGTATCCACATCCTCTGCGGCGGGTCCGAAGCGGTTGCAGGCGACGTGATCGCCGCAGCGGCCTTGGCTTGAGTTCCCCAAGCAAGGCAAGACAAGGCTAGGTAAGACGTGCCCGATCGCTACCATATCCATACTGCCCCTGCGGGTCCGCGGTTTCACCGCGTGGGCAAGTTCGGCAACGTCGACTGGCGTGAGGACTGCTCGCGGTGCAGCAACTGCGTCAAGCTGCGCTGCCTCTACGAGGTCTACCGGCACGAAGCTGCCTACAACCGCGATCCGCTTGTCTCGGTCGAAACGCTCAATGAGTGCAAGGCGTGCCTGTCCTGCGTGCAGGGCTGCACCAAGGGCCTGTTGAGCGTTTCGGTGAACCCGGAGTTCCTCGCCATGGGCGACGACTACTGGAAACCCGACATGCTTCTCTCCACCTGGGTCCAGGCCGACGCGGGCAAGATCCCCGTCTCGGGGGCAGGCTACCGCGGCCGCTTCAGTGGCCCCGGCTTCGACTCCATCTGGACCGACATGTCGGAGATCGTGCGTCCCACGCGCGATGGCATTCACGGACGTGAATACATCTCCACCTCGGTGGATATCGGTCCCAAACCCATGCGCCTGCGGTTCTCCGCGGAAGGGGCCCTCCTCAGTTCGCCTTCCCGCCTGCTGGAGATCCAGCTGCCCGCCATCCTGGACCTGCCGGGCTGGCCGGTCGAGAGCAAACACCTGGCGGCGGCTCGGGCGAAGGCGGCGGAGGAACTAAAGTCCCTGGCCATGATGCCAGCCGACGAGGCCTCCGAACTCCCCAGTGACCTACTGGCGTGCGTGGTGCCGATCCTGAATGAGAACGACATCGACGCTCGGCGCGACCTGGTCGCAGCGGTACGGATGGCCCAAGTGGCCGATGGACCTAGGACGGCGGAACTGGCCGGCAGACTCCAGGCGATCAACCCGCAGTTGGTGGTCTCGGTCCGAATGGTGCTATCCCCCTCGACTGCCGACCGCGTGATGGAGTTGAGCGGGCAGGGCATCAAGGTCTTCCATCTGTGCGCTGACCAGCACGGGCGCGAGCGCCTGGAGGACGGGCGGACGGGGCGGCACATCAAGGACGCTCTCCGCGACGTCCACGGGCGGCTGGTCAAGGAGGGGCTGCGCGACGAGGTCACGCTGATCGTCTCCGGCGGCATCGCACTTGCGGAGCATATGGCTAAGGCGATCATCTGTGGGGCCGACCTGGTGGCTGTGGACACGCCGCCGCTGGTGGCCCTGGGGTGCCATGTCTGCGGAGGCGGGCAGGCGTGCGACGCCGGAAGGAACTGCCCCATCGACATTGGTACTGTTGACGCCGACTACGCCGCCCGACGCATCGTCAACCTCATGGGAGCGTGGCATAGCCAACTCATCGAGGTGCTGGGCGCCATGGGTATTCGTGAAGTCCGCCGTTTGCGGGGCGAAGTCGGGCGGGGCATCTTTATGGAGGACATCGAGAAAGAGGCATTTGGCGATCTCGCTCGCGTGCCTCGGGCTGGGGTGCAAGCATGATCACCGACATTGCAACGATTCGGCTGGAGGTGGCGCTCGAGTCCGTAGAGACGCCGTTCGCGCAACACCCCAGCAACAGTGACTGGCCACAGGAGCACGTGGCGCGGGAGATCCGCCCCGCGCCCGATCGCTACCGCAACGTCCTCGGCAAGTACAAGATCGACCGCTCGGCCCGCTGCGCGTCGTGCGGGAAGTGCGTGGAGGTCTGCCAGTACGGCGTTCACGTGAAGCCCGCAGGCTATGCCTTCACGCTCCGGCCGAAGGACCACCTCTGCATCGGGCCGGAATGCGCCAATAGCGACAAGTCGTGCATCGCTCAGTGCCCGCAGAAGGCGCTCAGCATCAGCCGCAACGCCAGCACAGATGCCATGGGCGACCCACGCTGGTCGAGCGACCTAATCCTCGCCACCTGGCACCAAGCGGCCACGGGACATCCCGCGCCTTCTCATCTCGAGCAGCGGCGCGGCGCATCCGGCGGCGGCTTCGACAGGTTGTGCTTCAAGTTCGAAGCGCCTGAGTTCTTCGGCGAGGGCACGCAAGGCGCGAACCCGAACGGTGGCGACCCGGTCGCGATTGCCATCGAGGACATCGACACCAGTCTGGATTTGAACCGGCGCGGTGACGAGCGGCCCCAGGTGCACATCGACATCCCCGTGTACGGCGGAGGAATGAGCTTCGGCTCGGTGAGCATCCACACCATCCTCGCCAAAGCCCGCGCGGCCACCGCCTGGAACAGCTTCACCTGCACCGGAGAGGGCGGGTATCACGACCGCCTGCGCCCCTATGACGATCACGTGATCACCCAGGTGGCCACCGGGCTCTTCGGCGTGCGCGAGGAGACCATCCAGCGTGTACGCATCGTGGAGTTCAAATACGCGCAGGGC
>PMIZ01000326.1 GCA_003157225.1 Actinomycetota bacterium
GGCAGTCGCGTCCGTGACAGAGCGCACACCAATGGCCCCGAGTGCGGACGCTGCCAGTGACCCCTGCAAGAACGATCGTCTTGTGATGCGCTGTCGACCTGTCCTGCCCCTCGTCTGATTGCTCATGGGTGGATCTCCTTATGCGCCGGTCACGCCGGAACGGTCGGTGTGAATGAAGGTTCCATACAGCTAGCGACCCACGTTGCCGCCGCCCTATGCGCTGTCTTCTCCGGGGCGGGGGTGATGTGTGAACAGAGGGCGTGCAGGCGTAGCACCACACCCCATCCCGTGGATCTCATCCCAACGGCGAGAGTTGGAGGCAATCGAGCATTTGGCACGATCCTCGAAGTGAGCTGGCGGAGCTTGGCCCTCATCCTTGCGGTGATCGGGGACGGACATGGGCCATTCACAAGTGCCGTCCGCTTGCCCAGCGAGTTCCGCCACCGTCCTGGCAGCCGAGCAAGCACCGGGGAGCATCGCCCGATCCGATACGCTCGAGCAGACTCAGGCTTGCGCGCCGAATCCGCCACGAGACGCCTCCTCAGCGATTCCTCGACAGCGCTGTCTGGGCACAAGATGCGGCACCCCCTCCACACAATAGCGTTCATCATGCTTCCTCATTACGTCCTGATCATCAACCACCACTTCCGGCGCAAGAGAGCGTCTTGAGTGTCCAGCAAGCCGAGAATCAGTGCGCTGCGACGGCTATGCCGCGGAACGCGTCAGGCACCGCGCCTTCCAGACGCTCCCACTCGAGAGTACTGCCGAGCCGGTTACACGGCGTTAGGCATTGCTGATCAACGGGCGGTGTTTCGGGTCCTTGGCCCCGGTATGCTCATCCGATGATGTCTCCACACTTCCCCGCCCCTCACCAGTGAACAATTATTGGCGTACGATTGCACTTGGGTCTTCCCCCCCGGTCGGAAATCAGGAAGTCGCCATGCGGGAGCGTCCTGCCCTCTGGGCAGGGAGAATTGCCTGGGGATGCCGTCTCCCTTCTTATCGACAGTGCTGAGTTGGCATGCCGCAGTTCGCGGCGTACACAAGATTGGGGCAGGGAGCCATCAATTCTCCCGATGCACCGCATGCCTCTGAATTTACAGAGGGCACCTCCACGCCGCGGAGGCTGAGACGCACATGCTCTCCCGGATCCGCCTTCGACAACTCTCTGGCGAAGTGTCGGCCGGAGGTCGGCGCTCTTATGAGTGTGANNAGATGGAATTTCATGGGCAGGTACAAGGTAAACCACGGTACGAAGGTCACCAATAAGAGCCCAAGGCATAGCACGACCAGAAACGGAATCATTGCTCGGGCCGATTTCTCGATCGTCGTCTCGCAGATGGCACAGGTGACATAGAATCCGATGCCGATCGGCGGCATAAAGCACCCAATCCCCATGGCAATGACCAAGACGATGCCGTAATGGATCCCGTTTACGCCGACTTGGCTTGCGATGGGCATCAGGATCGGCGCCAGGATGAGGAGGGCGGCTAGGCCTTCGAGGATCGAGCCAGTCACGATGAGGAGGAGGATCGATCCAAGCATGAAGACCCATTGACTCTCTTGTACGCCACTCAGGAGTTCGACGAGGCGTTGAGGCAGCTGTGCAACGGTGAGTGTCCAGGCAAAGCCGTACGCCGCGGCCAGAATAAAGAGAATCATGCCGGACATGACTGCGCAGTCGACCACTCCTCGGATGAACGCTCGGAAGCCGAGCTCGTGATATATACAGCCGGCGAGCACGAGGCCATAAATTACTGCGAAGGATGAGATTTCGGTCGGCGTGGCCACGCCGAACAGGATGCCCCCGAGAATGATCACCGGCATGAGGAGTGGCAACACGCCGCCGAGGGCCGCCCGTGCCAGTTNNAGGCCGGCGATGAAGAGGGCGCTAATGGAGAGCGTCGTAACCGAGCCGAGGACTAGCATGGCAAGGCTGGGGGGGATGGTCTCTCCCATGGCGGCAGAAGCTGCGAGCACGGCCGCCGCTTGGTCGAGGCTATAGCCCTGTCGTAGAAGCATCTCGCGCATGACCAAGCCCACGGCGGCCACGTCGGCTACCTTCGCGCCAGACAGGCCCGAGACGATGTACATACTCACCACCATCACCTGGAAGAGGCCACCGCGGACATGGCCGACACAGGCTTGTACAAAACGCACCAGGCGGAGGCTGAGCCCGCCTTTATTCATGATGATCCCGGCAAGGATGAAGAATGGAAGCGCGAGGAGTATGAAGTTGTTGACGCCGTTGAGCATGGTGTGGGAGAGCGCGAGCATCGCCGCTGCGCCGGACGCATAGATATAGACGAGAGCCCCAAGGAGCAGCGCAAAACCAACGGGCAACCCCACCAGCACGGTACAGAAGAAGAGGGTGAGCGCAAGGCTGAGGACCGCAGTGCCGGCCACCCAGGGCTGCCAGGCGTTGTGCGTCAACACGAGAAGCAAGACGAGCGAGGCGAACACCCCACTCACCGCAAGCACAGTCGGTCGGTGCTGGGCGAACAGCCGCTCGATCGCCGTTATTGCGAGCAAGACCATGCCAGCCACGAGTGGGAGTGCAAGCCAGCTTACGTGCATCTGGAGGATCGGCGTCAATTGTCGCCATCGGTTAACGAGGAG
>PMIZ01000261.1 GCA_003157225.1 Actinomycetota bacterium
GGTGAAGCTGGCCGTGTCGCCACTAGGGTGGGTGACACTTATGAGGTTCCCGACCGGGTCATGGGCGTAGGCGGTTTGGCGACCGAGAGCGTCACTGCTGCTCGTCAGGCGATTGTCGGCATCATAGGCAAACGTCGTGCTGTGGCCATTCGGGTCCTGGGCGCTCGTCAGGTTGTAGGTAGGGTCGTACGTGTAATGAGCCGTTCCCAGGAGCGCGTCGGTCACCAGGTTCAGGTGGTTCATGTCGTCGTAGGCAAAGGAGGTCGCGCCGCCCCGGGCGTCGGTGATCTGGGTCACGTTGTCGTTCGCGTCGTAGGTGAAGTCCATTTGGTGCCGGTTTGCCGGATCGGTCTGGGCCAAAGGGTCCTTCATGCTGGTGACGTTGCCCTTGGGGCTGTAGACGAACTCGGTCCGGCTGGCATTCGCGTCAACAACGGCTGTATTCCGACCGGCGCTGTCGTACTCGTAGGTGGTCGCGTTCCCTGCGGGATCGGTTGCCGAAGTGAGGTCTCCGGAGGCGTCGTAGGCAAACTGCGAGGTGTGGGACTTCGCATCGGTCTGGCTGGCCAGGGTGCCATCGGGGTTCCAGGTGAAGCTGGTAGTACCGATGGGAGAGGTGACCGAGTTAAGAAAGATGCCGGTCGGGTCCCAGGCGTAGGTGGTTTGGTTGCCGCCTGCGTCTGTAGACGAGAGGGAATTGCCGTTGGTGGCGTCATAGCTCGCGGTGGTCTGGTGGCCCTCCGGATCGGTGGCTGAGACTACGTTGCCCAAGGAGTCGTAGGCGTAGGTGCTCGTGTGGCCGTTCTTGTCGGTCGTGGTCGCCGGGAAGCCGGCTGAGTTGTAGGTGATGGATCCCGCGTAGCCCAGGGGATCGAGCTGACTCGTGAGGCGGAAGCTCGCGTCCCACGTGTCCACGCTCGCGTGGCCGCGGGCGTCGGTGATGGTGGTCTTCTGAGCGGTACCGTCATAGGCAAGGGCGGTTTGGTCTCCCAGGGCGTCCGTCTGCAGGGTCACCTTGCCGTCGGTGTAGGTGTTGGTCATGAAGGGACTGGCGCTGGCCTTGGGTAGCGAGATGGAGGTGACCTCGTGAGCCGCGTCATAGGCGTAGGTGGTGGTGTGGCCGTTGGGGTCGGTGACCGAGACGAGGTTCCCTTGCGCGTCGTAGGTGTAGGAGACGGTGCGGCCGGCGCTGTCGGTCGCCTGGGTCACGAGGCCGTTTAGGTAGGTAAGGGTGAGGTTCCGCCCCCCGGCCGCGGCCACCTGGGTGAGTAGACCACCGGAGTCATAGGTGAGGGTGGTCGCGTTCCCGTAGCGGTCGGCCAGACTCGTGAGCCGGCCGGTCGAGTCGAACTCCTCCCGGCTCTCGTCGAGGGAGGTAAGGGTGAAGGTGCCGTCGGTATTCTTGTGCAGCCGTTCGGTCACGCCTTCTTGAGGGGGAGTGTAGTCACCACCCGAGGACGCGGTGAACACTTCCCGGCGACCATCCGCGGCCACCAGCGTCACCTGGCTTGCGGCGGGCGACTCCAGATGGGCTGAGTAGCCCAAGGTCCAACCCCAGCCCAGGGGCGCCGAGGTGCTGGTGTCTTGGGAGTTGTAGGTGCGAGTGAGGGCCAGGCCCGCGCCTTTGCCCGCTAGAGAAAGGTCGGTGGAGGAGTAGGTGGCGTTCCCGGTGGAGGTGTTTACCGGGTCTTTGGTGAAGTGGCACCACGGGTACAGGCCCAGAAGCCAAGGCAAGGACTTGGCAGTGGCGTGAGTTCCGTCCGCATAGTAGAAGGTCCAAACGACCCCGGCCCAGTAGTTGGCCGCCGCCACCGGATCACCTCCGTCCGGGGTATACACATCCACATGGTGGAGCCCCGAGGCCCCGGGAATAGTCACCAAGTGGGGGAGGAGCGAGGCCGGGCTGGCCTCCACCAGAAACTGTCCGGCACACATGGAGTACCCCAGCTCGGGATAGGGGACGTCGGCTTCCACCATGAGCAGCGACTTAGTGGTGCTGACCAGGACCTCCGTCTCTGGGGTGCTGGGGTCTTGGTCTTGGAGGAAGGACCACATGTCGAACCAGTAGTGCCCCTGGATCAGCGAAGGCCATCCCCCAGAGTTGGTCCAGGGACTCATGCCCACGCTGATGGAGTCGGCCCAGGCCGGAGCGGCCAGGAAAAGGACAAGCGCCAGGGCAACGCAGAGACCGAGCGACACCTTCAGGAACATCCGTCTTCTGTGCGAGCTGTGCAGCGCTCGATCGCCCGTCACACCTTGACCCGTGAGAATCCTGTTCGGTCTCCGGTCCCGCCACGTCACTGCCTTCATTCTCTCTCCTCCCCAAGAGCAGCCAATGAGCACCCGCGAGCCGCCACCGGCCAGAAGTGGCGGATCGAGTCCAGACGCTAGGACAAGAGCGGAGTTAAGGCAGACGGCTGGTCACGAGCCAGCCACAGATCCCCCCACGCGTCCTTCTAATGAGCTTCCCGTTCGCGTCAGAACACGTTGGGAAACATTTGAGCACGACGGGGCTCGCCACCGCAAGCGCTGATGACGGCGCGAGCGAGCAACCGCCCCAGAACTGCGTAAAGATCGCGTAAAGAATCTCTCTGGTCCAATTGACCGTAAATCGTGTCGCGCTTGCTACTAGACCAAATGGGGGAATCCCACCCTTGAACCACCAGAGCGGCCGAGCAACGGCTGCCCTCATGCTTCACTCTTGGGAATGAACACCATGGCAAGGTCGTGATGCCTATCCTTCGGAGCTGGCGGCTCAGTAGCCGTAGGCCGCAACGAGGTTCCCATAGAGACGCAACCAGCCCCCGTCAACCGGCACTTGGCTGGAGACGGGGGGCTGGCGGCTGCAAGGACCTCAGTTTGCTCGCGTTTCGGGAGGCGCGAGCCTCATCGTCGAATCAACCATGAACTCAAAGTACTTGGCTCGCATCTCCTCGGTCGAAGGCTTCCCGTCTGTCGCCGTCACGAGCTGACCCTCGGTCAAGTGCGGTGACATCCACGGCAACCAGGACCAAGCAATTTGCGTCACAGGCATGTCTCCCGACATCCGAGAGTCGACGGTCTGTCCGAACACTTCTTCAATCGAACTCTGCTCTGCACCAATGATGACGATCGGCCGCTCGGCTGCTTCTGCCGCATGGACCTTGTCAGCGACGTCCTGAAGACTCACGTGGTCCGCGAAGACCCACAGCGGCTTGCTGATCTTTCGTGGGTCCATTCTGACCGGCCGCCCCTGGCTGTCCAGGGGCACCGCAGCGGTCGCGGGTGCTTTCTCATAGAAGAGCGCCGGAAGCTCGCTTGGCTGGCTTGGAACAACCTCTACGTTGCCGGCCCAGAAGCCGTAGAAGAGTCCTTGTTGGGCGATCTCGTCAGCAGGGTTTTGCGTCGAGGAGGAACTCCCGCAACCTGAGAGCAAGAGGACACTTACGCACGCTACGATGCCAAGGGCCCATATGCGCTTTCCTAACATGCCACCCCCTACGTCTCAGACGCCGTTGCTACTAGGTCTTGGGAATCCCGATGCTCCATTCGCCAAGGGTGAGCGCGTGCTCGCCGTAGAAGTAATGGTACCAACTGACCCACCCGTAGTAGTTCACCACGAAATTCGCATTCTGCGGGACCATCTCGTTGAACTCCGGTTGGATTGTCGTGTTCTGGCTGCACATATTTCCACCAAGATTGAAGGTGTGTTTCCACGGCCTACGTCCATGAGGGTGTTGCATACCTCATCGATTGGAAGTCCGGCCGACCGAGTGCGGACGATGAGCTCCAGGTGACCCTGGCGGCCCATTGTCTTCGTGAGGGCGAGCCGTCGCTCGACCAGCTCCCGGTTCGCCTCGCTCTACACTACCTCTTGAGCGGCGAGGAAAAGCAGGTGACGGTGCCTGATGACCTCCGCGCCTTCTGCGCCGACGCGGTCTCGACCGGGGTGAAGGAGATGCGTTCCTTCCTGCTGGACGTAGAGTCGAATGCCCCACTGGGCGAAGGCGAATTCCCACGCAAGGAGTGCGGCCTCTGTCAGAGCTGTAACTTCACTCGACTCTGCAAGGGGAGGCGTCTCCTAGCCGACGGGGGCCGGCCTTAGCGCCTGCTCGCTCTTCTCCGCCTTGGCCGCGTACCTGCCCAGTGCGTCTCGGACGCTCGCATATCGCCCCGGGGTGCTCAGCCCAAGGTGAGCCGATTCGACACATGTACGCCTACCGCAGGTCGAGATGACAACGGCGCCCTCGGGAATGGTTCCGTGGGTCTCTTCCCACAGGGCCCGTTTCACGTAGAGGGTACGGTCCCCGCACTTGACGGCCGGATATCCATTGGCGAGACCGCCGGTCCAGAGCAGATGACCATCAGCCGTACGCACAGTCTTTCTCATCTGCTTCTCGGTCAGCATGTCCCACCCGTGTTGCGCTCGCCTTCCAGAACAGCACCAGTTATCGCTCACTCCGGCCTGAGAAAGCAAGTGCCATCGGGGCTTCTCGACCCGGAACACCCGAGAACCTAAGCACGATCTCCTCTGCAAGACTTTCCAGCCGGAAAGGAACACTAAGACCAATTGGTGACCCCCATCCGCCGAGCTTGGTAGCTGCCGATCGGAGGCCTTGGGTCATCGGCCGCGGGTTCCGGGGTTGGTGCTATGTGACCTCAGCTCTTTGCTCGCTCGACGACCGATCCCCGCAGTGCCACGCTGCGAGGACGATCCCAGCCGCGATCAAGGTGGCACTGTAGTCTCAGTAGGTGACCACCCTCGTCAGGTCCTTGGCAGATTCGATCCAGCCGGTCACCTGATCTTCGGTAGGGAGCCTGCGGACGAGTTGCTTCTGCTCGTTCACTTCTGCCATCTTCTTGGTCAGGTTGTCCGCTCGCCTTTGGGCCAACTCGGGGACCGTGTCTACACCTGCAGCTTCCAGCAGATCCGAGTACTCCTCTCCCACTCCCTTGATGCGAAACAGATCGGCCATGTTCACCCAGCGCAAAATCAGCTTGCCACTGATGCCTGTGGCTGCCGCCAGGTCCTCACGGCCTTTCGGGCTGGCCCCGGCTTGCAGTAGGTCGTCCGTGGTCCTTAGACCGCGGGCCTCGAGCAGTGTCGCGTAGCTAGGCGCGATACCCTCGATGCCTACCAGGGCTGCAATCCTTCCCGGCCGTGCCTGCACATCAACGACATGGTCGGTTGTCACACCAATCTCGTCCTCGGGGCCATTGACGAGAGAAGGCGACGTGTCCCCCGCCGCTTGACGGGTAGAATCCTCACGCGCAATGAACGGAAAGCGTCCACGCATCAGCCAGCAGACCACCAACGCGGCTCCGCCCATCACGCCCAATGTGAGAAATAGGCCCCCTCGGCGGTGGCTCCTGCCCGAAACGGGTTTCTCCACGTCAACTCCTTCCCCGCAGCGCGTAGGGATCAACAACACCCGACGTTCGCCCAAGATATCGCTTTTGCGGTGCGTTGTCGCGCGCTGTGGCGTGAGCGCCTAGAGACCGGCCGAATCCGCGCTTGACGGGAACGCCGAAAATTGCTGCACAAGATCTAACGTTTGCCCTCCATCCTCCGCATGGCTTTCCGTCTGGGAACGGACACTTCCATGAGAAGGCGGCCGTAGTCAAGCACGGCTGAGACCTTCAATCTTCAATCGAGCGGAACCGACCCACGACCATGCTTCCATGCGCACTCTCTTGAGGCGTCAAGCTCTTCACGCCTCCGTGCAGGTTGAGGTCCGGCCGGTCTGGGTGCTGCAATCTAAGACGCGGCCTTCCCGAGAGACATCGAAGCCTCCTCTCCCGATCGGCCCGAGTGTTCGTTCGCAGTCACCCGGACGGGGCAGTTGGGTGGTTTCCGTCGCTCGATCACCCTCCAATTTGCTGACGTATCCTAGATCGCTGGCCCCATTTCGCCGCGCATCCTCGCGTTGCGCAGCGGCTCGTAGATCTCGCCGGTCTCCCAAAGTCTGTGAAGCAACACCGCCAGTTTACGGGCTACGGCGACGACGGCTCGCTTCTTGGCAGCCTTGCCTCCCCGCTCCGCCAGGGCAAGACCCCACCGCCTGAGATCGCTATCTGGCCCATGCGGCCCCAAGATGTACTGAGCTGCGCACACGAGCAGAGATCGGAGTGCTTCATCGCCGGCTTTGGTGATGCGCAACTGCGGCTTCTGGTCCCCGGAGTCAGCCTGCCGGGGTCGCAGCCCTACGTAGCAGCCGACCGCTCGGCTGCGCGGAAACCGGCCGGGGTCCTCCAGGGTAAGAACATAGGTGGTCGCCGTCACCGGTCCAACGCCGAATACCTGACGAAGGGCGGCAATCTCCGGGTACTTCGCCCGGGCCATCTCCTCGATTCTCCTGTCGAGAGCCCGGATCTGGGCGGTCAGCCGCCCGATGGTCTCGAGCTCTGGGCTGAGCGAATCGGCCAATACCTCCGGGATGTGCCCGGCCGCCTTTTGATGGAAGCTTCTCGCCGAGCACTTGGGCAGCCGTGCACCCACCGCTTTGGAGGATCCTCTTGCGTGGTTGATGAGGAGGGTGCGAGCTCGGATGAGGGCATCCCGGCTACGAAGAAGCGCGAGATCCGCCTGGGCCTCTGCTCCTCGGTGCTTGATAGGGCACTGCAACCGGGGGTCGAGCCGCCCGAGACGAGCGAGAGACTCGGCGTCCACCCGGTCGCTCTTGCGGTCGTTCTGATAGATGAGACGCAGCCGCCGAGGGTTGGCCACAATGGTTTCGTGACCGCTCTCGCTGATGAGGCGACTTATCCAGGGTGAGTGCGTGCCGGCCTCGAGTACCACACGAGACGATGTCGCCGACCCGAACCACTGCCCAAACGTTGCTGGTGTGGTGCGAATGCGTGCCTCCTCGACAACCTCCCCATCGGCGCCCAAGACGCATATCTGGCTGAACCTATCCCCCACGTCCACCCCAATCGTGAGGCCGACCTGTGGCTTTGCCCCGTCTTCGTTGCCCATCGACCCTCCCGTTCCTGGATTCGTTGGAATCCATGTTCCGTTTGGGTCTCAGCCTACGCTGGGCAGGCCGTCCTTCTCATCCCATCTAAGAGGTCATGGTGATCTAGATCCTCAGGCCGCTTGCGAGGGGCGAGACGGACATCGTGGCCTTCGGCTCGCCGAAGGTCTCCCTCTTCTGGAGAGACCTGCCCCGAGTCGGGGAATAGTCGATTGTGAGTCCCAACGAATCCCTGCAATTCCCAATGTTCCGGGCAGGGATGATCTCCGAAAGCTTGAGGCAACTCGTATTCTTGCGCGGGGTCTTGAAGAGCGAACCGTGTGGAAACGCTAGTAGTAATCAAGTTTGCGTGTCGGGCAAGTCTAGTTCGCGTGGTTCGCGAACGTATCTCAGATCGTAGCCGCGAATTCGCCGCGGCCAAGAAGAGGCAAACCCGTAGCCCTCGAAGAAGTCCAGCCGCCCCCGTCGAATGAACAGCTGAAAGCCGGCATCGCCTTCTAGGCCATCGATGAGCGCATATACATCGCCGACCTCAAAGTCTGGTCGGGCCGTGACCAGCGACGGCACATGTGGTGGCAACTCGAAATCGATGTAGAAACCAGCGCCGGTCAGCTTGCGCGACTTCACGCTTGCCCTCTCCGCTTGCTCGCGTAGGCGGACCAAAGTCGGGTGATCGCCCGCCAGAAGTTTGTCCACCACCGCACGCTCGAAGTCGCTCAAACCCTCCATGGCACACTCCTACGGAATCTAGATCCACATATTGCTGATACGAGCGACTCCATTCATGACCCTGCCGGTGACCGTGACGATCTGGCCGCCGACCTGCACTGCAATTGTGAAGATTCCCGTCTTCCCTTGAGCACGAAGCGCCGCCAAGGCTACGTTGGCAACCTCGTTGAATGCGGCGTCTCTGGAGCCGAACATCTGAACCAGAACGTCCATGTTGTGCTTTGCGTTATCAAAAATGTGGCCCATCGTCCCGGCGCTAGAAGGGGCTGCGCTGCTTGCCTCGGGGCAGACTCCGGCCTTCGCCGCTGTGCCGCCTTCCGTACCGACTCCATACTTCCAGCCCGTGTACAAGTAGGTCACTGTCCATGCCCAGTTGTCCGGGTTCCACCGGTTGGCAAGCCACTCAGGCACTTTCCACAGCCAACTTCCAGTTCCCGCCTTTCCGTGGTAGTAGGAGGCGGCATCCCGCGCGTTTCCTGTCAGTGGTATGTACTGCCCTACCCAGCTCACCCAGCGCTGCGCCTCGGCCGCCGGACCCCCGATGAAGAAGTTGTAAATGTCGCCCGCGCTGGGGGAGAGCCCCAGCGAATCAGCCAGCACTACTGGGTTGTCAAACACATACAGGTAGCCGTTGAGGGCGGCTGGGTCATACATCGAACCGAACACGAGGTCCGGAGTCAGGAATCTCCTCAGCTGGGGATCGTAGTACCTGTGCCAGAGGTAGTAGAGGCCGGTGGCCGAGTCGTAGTAGTAGCCAGCGTAACGGAAGGGGTTGGTCACGGTCTCGGAGGCGGAGAGCACCCGGCCCCAGGGATCGTAGGCGTAGGTGTTGACGACCGCCCCGGTCGAGTCCGTGAGTGAGACCACGGCCCCATGGGCGTTGGTCTGGTAGTAGTAAGTCTCTCCACCCCGCGTCATGGAGATAAGGCCACCTTCTGGACTGTAGACATAGGTAGCGGTGATGTCGCCGTCCGCGTCTGATTCCGCAACCAGCAGCCCGCTTGCGTAGTGGAAGAAGGTAGTGCCAGCGGAGGTGGTGAGCGACGTACGCCGGCCCGCATAGTCGTAGGTCATGGAGGCGATGGTGGTCTCCCCCTGCTCCACCCCCACTAACTGGTTGTCGGCGTCGTAGGTATAGGAGTAGGTGCCGTCCGCGGTCAGGTTGCCGTTCTCGTCGTANNCAGCCGCGTCGTAGGCGTAGGCGGTGGTCACATCACCGACTGGGTCATACCAGCCGACCAGACGATCGAGGGCATCGTAGGTGTAGGTGCTCGAGTCCTCGGATAGCACGTCCCCGTTGGCGTCATAGGTGTAGGTGAAGGTCTGCGTGCCGGAATCGGTCGTGTTCTCAAGTTCGGTAGCACGGCTCGCGGGGTCGTAGGTGATCGAACGCGCGCTGCCGTCCGGGGTGGCGATCTCGGTCAGTCGGCCGCCATAGTAGTGAGTGACGCT
>PMIZ01000074.1:0-494 GCA_003157225.1 Actinomycetota bacterium
TCGAGCACCAGCAGGCTGATGAAGAACGCGAGTCCCCGGTCCTTGATGGAGTTCCACGTGCCGAGGATGGCGAGCGTAGAGAGCAGTGTGGTGAGGATGATCAGGAGCATCGAGATGCCGTCCACTCCCACGTGGTAGTGGATGCCCAGGCTGCCGATCCAACTCTGGTCTTCCTGGAACTGGAAGGCGACGGTGCCGGTCTTGAATTGCGTCGCCAGGTAGATCGACAGCGCCAGGGTGACGAGGGTCGTGATGAGGGCCGTGGCCTTGTAGGCGTTGGGCCGCTTGCGCATGAACAGCAGCATGACAAGGGCACCCGCGATAGGCAGGAAGGTGAGGAACGTAAGTCCTCTGAACCCTAGCTGCTGTGCGAACCCGAAGTCCAAGATCTCACCCCGTCCTTGTCAACGCCCGAGGGCGAAGACGACTACTGTCACTATCACGAACAAGCCGATGAACATGCCGAGCAGGTAGTTCTGCACCCGCCCGGTCTG
>PMIZ01000074.1:547-1221 GCA_003157225.1 Actinomycetota bacterium
TAGATGAGCCAGGCCAGCCCCATGCCCATGAGGGCCACGACCAGCGAGATGAACATGAGGATGAGGTCGATCGGGTGCACGCTCAACTCGCCGATCCCGAGGATACCGTTCGCCTGGGCGAACACCGGCTCGAGGAATCTCTGGATCACGCCGAAGCTCCCGGGAAGGCCGAGGAAACCGCCCAACGTCGAAGCGATGGCCAGCAGGACCAGAGGTCCGAGCATCGACTTGGGACTCTCGTGGATGCGCTTGCACGTAGTCTCGTCCGAGCGCGTCTCCTTGCCCCAGAAGGTGACGAAGATCATGCGGAAGGTGTAGAAAGCGGTGACGAAAGCCGCGATGAGCCCGACCGCCCAGATGACGTAGACACCGGCGTGGAAGCTCTTGCCGAGGATCTCGTCCTTGGACCAGAAGCCGGCGAACGGAAAGATGCCGGAGAGAGCCAGACCACCGACGATGAAGGTGATCCAGGTCACGGGGATGCGGCGGGCCAAGCCGCCCATGCAGCGCATGTCCTGCTCTCCGCCCATAGAATGGATCACCGAGCCGGCCCCGAGGAAAAGAAGGGCCTTGAAGAAGGCGTGCATCACCAGATGGAAGATGGCCGCCGACCACGCACCCACCCCCAGGGCCATGAACATATATCCCAGCTGCGAGATGGTCGAGTAGGCGAG
>PMIZ01000074.1:1241-5438 GCA_003157225.1 Actinomycetota bacterium
CCAGACGTGCAGCGGGAACTGCGCCGATTTGCCCATGGCGCCCATGAACAGCAGCAGCGAGATGCCGAGCAGGGCGTTGTGCGACACGCCCCCGGCACCGATCTTCGAGAACACGCCAGTGTAGTTGAGCGTGCCGAACGTGATGAAGATGAGCATCACGCCCAGGCCGAAGCCGAAATCGCCCACCCGGTTGACGATGAAAGCCTTCTTGCCAGCCGCGGCTGCCTCGGGCTTGTGGTAGAAGAATCCGATGAGGTAGTAGGAGCAGAGACCCACCGCCTCCCAGCCGAAGTAGAGCAGCAGGTAGTTGTCGGCCAGCACGAGCATCAGCATGCTGAAGGCGAAGAGGCTCATGTAGGCGAAGAACCGGTAGTAGCCCGGATCGCCCCGCATGTAGCCCTTGGAGTAGATGAAGATGAGCAGGCCCACGCCGGTGACCACCAGCAGCATGACCACGGAGAGCTGGTCCACCTGCAGGGCGAACGGCACCTGGAACTTGCCCACCGAGAACCAGCTCCACAGGTGGACGATGGTCGGCTCGGTGGTGCCTCGGGTTTGCAGGAAGGCGGCGATGGACAGCCCGAACGACCCCGCCATGGCGAGGATGGGCAGCCAGTGCGCCTGCTCCTTGATCCACCATTTGCCGAACAGAATGGTGACCACGAAGGCCGCCAGCGGCAACACCGGTATGAGCCAGACGTAGTGCTGCACGGCGCTAGCCCTTCATCCTGTCGAAGAGGTCGACCATGAGGGTCTGCCGGCTGCGGATGAGAGTCATGGCGATGGCCAGGCCCACGGCCGCTTCAGCCGCCGCAACGGCCAGCGTGAAGAGCACGAAGTTCTGCCCGATGAGGTTCTCGTGGAAGCGGCTGAAGCCGACGAGGTTGATATTGACGGCGTTCATCATCAGCTCGATGGAGAAGAGGACGATGAACAGATTGCGCCGGGTCAGCACTCCGGCGACGCCGACCATGAAGAGCGCGGCAGACAGGTAGAGGTACCAGTCAACGGGGATGGACATCGGAGCGGCCGGGTCGCCCATGGCGGCTACACCTCCTCCTCGGGGGCCTGCGCAGAGGGCTCCTCGTCCGGCTCCCAGCGACGGGTGCCCCCGCCCGCCAGCTTCTCCTTCTTGACGAGGATGACGGCACCTACCATGGCGACCAAGAGGACCACCGAGGCGACCTCAAACGGCAGCAGCATCTGGTTGAAGAGCTCGTTGCCGAAGACCGTCGTGCTACCACCCGCCGCGGCTATCGCTTGCGGCGTGAAGCCGCCCCGCGCCGAGGTGAAGGTGATGCCGGCCAGCACCACGACGAACTCGGCCAGCACCAGCACCGAGAGGACCAGCGCGATCCACCGCTGCCGGCGATGGGTCTGCTGCTCCTGCTCGAAAGTGCGCAGATTGAGGAGCATGATGACGAAAACGAACAGCACCATGATGGCGCCCGCATAGACCAAGATCTGGATGACGGCCAGGAAGTAGGCCTGGCTCAGGAAGAAGATGGCCGCCACGTTGAGAAAGGTGAAGACCAGCGCCAGCAGGCCGCGCACCACGTTCCTGCGGGTGATGGTAGCGAGACCTCCGGCCACCGCAAACACCGCGAAGACGATGAAGAGGACTTTCGAAGCGGCCATGCCCGTCAGCGCTCCTCTTCCCCAGCCACGGGCCTGTCCCGCGTGACGCCGGATGGCGCCCCGGCCGCGGGCGCCGCGAACACTTCTTTGTGCGCGTTCACCTGGTTGGCTAGCAGCTTCTCTTTGGTCAGCCAGAAGTCGCCTTTATCGAAGCTCGCCAACTCGTACACCTTGGTCATCACGATGGCCGCGACCGGGCAGACCTCCTCACACAGCCCGCAGAAGATGCAGCGCGCCAGGTCGAGGTTGAAGCTCTCCGGGTGGCTGCGACCCTCCGGCGTCACCTCCCCTGTGATGTGGATGCAACGCGATGGGCAGATGGTGGCGCAGAGCATGCAGGCCACGCACTTGGTGTCGCCGGTCTCGGGATCGGTCAACAACGCATGCATCCCCCGGAACCGAGGATAAGTCTGGAGCTTCTCCTTGGGATACTCCACGGTCACCTTGTTCTCGACGAAGTAAGTACCGGTGACCGACATGCCGCGCAGGATGTCGACGAAGACGCCTTTCTTGATGATGTCTACCAGGCCCATCTCATCCCTGCAGACTCACGACGATGGCCGTGACGACGAGGTTGGCGAGCGACAGCGGCAGCAGCACCTTCCAGCCGATGGACATCAACTGGTTGTAGCGGTAGCGGATGATGGTCCACCTCACCCACATGTACAGGAAGATGAACGCGATCATTTTGAGAAAGAGCCAAATGGGACCCGGAATGAAGTCGAGCACCGTCAGCGGAGCACGCCAGCCCCCGAAGTACAGCGTGCTCACGATGGCCGAGATCACCACCAGGTTCACGTACTCGGCGAAGTAGAACATGCCCCAACGCATCCCCGAGTATTCGGTGAGGTGCCCCGCTACCAGCTCCTGCTCGGCCTCGGCGAGGTCGAACGGCGTGCGGTTGAGTTCGGCGATGCTGGCGATGAAGAACACCAGCCCACCGACTACCTGCGGGATGAAGTACCACTCCCAGAAGTTGCCCGCCTGGCCGTTGACGATGTCGACGAAGTTGAGCGACCCCGCCATCAGAACGACCCCCACCACCGAGAAGCCCATGGCCAGTTCGTAGGAGATCATCTGCGCCCCCGCCCGGAGTCCTCCGAGCAGCGAGTAGTTGCTGTTGGACGACCAGCCGGCGAGCACCACGCCGTAGACGGACAACGCGCCCATCGCCAGCAAGAGCACCACTCCGGCGTCGAAGTTGGCGATGACGTAATCAAAACGGTGCCCGAAGAGATTGGGCCCGCCGCCGACCGGCCCAAACGGCAGCACCGCGATCACCGCGAAGACCGGGATGAAGGCGATGTAGGGCGCCATCTTGAATACCAGCTTGTCGGCCCGAAGGGGGGTCACATCCTCCTTGGAGAGGAGCTTGATAATGTCGCCGAACGATTGCAGCGAGCCCCAGGGGCCCAGATAAGTGGGACCCACTCTGCCGGCGAAGAAACCCGCGAACTTGCGCTCGAAGTAGATGACAAAGGCCACGAAGGTGATGATCAGTACCGGCATCAAGATCGCCTTGACGATAAGGAAGATAAGCTGGGCCACGGGATCGCTCATCGGTCGCAGTCTCCCAGCACCACGTCCACGCTCGCAAAGATGGCAACCATGTCGGCCACCATCTCGCCCTCGACCAGGGCCGGTACCGCTTGGCCGTGGTAGAAGCTCGGGGTACTGAACCGTACTCGCGCAGGCGTGCCGGCGCCTTCCGAACGGATGTATACGCCCATCTCCCCCTTGGGCGCCTCAGTGGCCCGGTAGACCTCCCCTTTCGGTACCTGCGGGCCCCTGAACACCTGGTAGAAGTCCTGAATCATGGCGGCCGAGTCTTGGAGCACGTCCCGCTTGACGGGCAGCGTGTGGCCCATGTCTCGGGAGAGGAACGGACCCGGGGGCAGGTTGTCCAGGCACTGACGGATGATCTTGCACGACTCGCGTATCTCTTTCATGCGGACCAGGAAGCGGTCGTACACGTCGGCGTTGTACTCCACCGCCACCTCGAAATCGACTTCGTCATACGCTGCGTAGGGCTCGTCCTTGCGCAGGTCGCGAGCGATACCGGCAGCGCGGAGAGGCGGTCCGGTGACCCGCCAGGCATAGCAGTCCTCGGAGGTGAAGATGCCCACGTTCTTGGCCCGCTTGTAGTAGATGCGGTTGTGCTTGACGATCCGCTCGTACTCAGCCACTCGTTTGGGCAGGAAGTCGATCACCTTTCGGCATCGCTCCTCGAAGCCGTCGGGCAGATCCTTGGCCACGCCCCCGATGCGGGCGAAGGAGTGGGTGAGCCTGGCGCCGGTGAGCATCTCGAAGAGGTCGAGCACGTACTCGCGGTCGCGAAAGCAGATGGAGAAGAACGTCTGCGTGCCCAGGTCCATGATATGGACACCCAGCCACATGATGTGGTTGGCAAGACGGCACAGCTCACTCGACAAGGTGCGGATATGTCGCGCGCGAGGCGGCACTTCGAGGCCCATGAGCTTCTCGGCGGCTTCGCAGAACCCGTGGTTCATGGCAAAGCCGCTGAGGTAGTCCAGCCGGTCGGTGAGGGGGATGATCTGG
>PMIZ01000340.1 GCA_003157225.1 Actinomycetota bacterium
CATAGATGGTCATGGCCTTGTCCGGAGCTAGAGCGTCGTCACCCCAGACGAGCTCAAAGGTGATGTTCGAGGGGATGACCTGGTCCGTCGCCCAAGGAGCGAGGATGTGATTGTCGTTGACATACTTGACATAGTCGGTGAAGCCTGCCAGCACGGCCGCGGTGTCTTCGGCATAGGCGCCGGTAAGCGCGAACGTCCCGCCGACCTTCAGGGTCACCGGCGCGCCAACGGTGGTCGAAGTCTCAGTGGCTGCTGTCGTCTGAGTGGAACCGCCCCCCGCCGTCGTCGGGGGTGCCGTGGAAACGGTGGTCGGTGCAGCGGTAGTAGTGGTGGTTCCGCCCCCACAGGCAGAGACGGACAACACGAGGGCTAGAACGATCACCAGTGAAACGGCCAGAAAGCTCTTGGTTTTCAACATTGCCT
This sequence comes from Actinomycetota bacterium, assembly GCA_003157225.1. Next base: position 424 of record PMIZ01000340.1, read on the forward strand.
CTCCTTCTCGATCGCGACCCTTGCCCAATTTCTGAAACCAACCCCATTTGTCGAACCCTTTGCCTCCTTCGACGATGGTTTTCCTTCCGACCTTGGCCGCGTCAGAAGGGCCACAACTGGTAGTAGTTCTTGAACCGCTGCCAGATATACGAGATGCCGCGCGGCGCGAAGATCAAGAAGAGGATGATCGCGAGGCCCGGCAGGATGAGACTGAGGCCGACCGCTGCCTGGGGATTGATAACATTGGCCAGCGAAGGCCCGATCTTGACGGCCACCTGCTGCAGCAGCTTGATGGCGATCACGCCGTAGATAACCCCCGACGTGCTGCCCATGCCGCCGACGATGAGCATGCCCAAGTACCACACCGAATCGAAGAACGGGAATTGCTCCGTGTTGGCAAACGCGTAGTACTGCACCGAAAGCGCCCCCGCAAGCCCCGCGAACACGCAACCGATGAAGAAGGCTTGCAGCTTGTAGCTCCAGAGGTTGACGCCCATCACCTCAGCCGCCAGGTCGTTGTCACGGATGGCCACAAATGCCCGGCCGGACCGGGTGCGGAGGATGTTCTTGGCGACGAGCGTCGCAAGCACCGTGAGGACGATCACCAAGTAGAAGAAGGCCTTCTTGCTTCCGATGGTGAATCCGAAGAGATCCGCCTGGGGCAGCGTGATGCCATCGGTACCATTGGTTACGCTACGAAACTGCAGTATCAGCCAGTCGATGATGAAGTAGGCCGCCACCGTCGACATGATCAGGTAGAAACCCTTGATGCGGAGCGAGGGCAGACCGAAGAGGATGCCTACGAATCCTGTGATCAAGCCGGCGATGGGGAACGCCACCCAGAACGGCAATCCCAATTTGGTGGTCAGGATGGCCAGGGCGTACCCGCCGACCATCATGAAGCCGGAATGGCCCATGGAGATCAACCCGGTGTTGCCGGTGAGGATGTTCAGGCCATGCACGCCGATGATGGTGATGCCGATGATGGTGGCAAGCGTCAGGGTGGAGTTCGAAACCCAAAGAGGGATCGTGAGGACAAAAGCCAACAGCGCGGCCATGCCTCCCCAGCCCATCTTGGTGCGGATGTACCGCATGTCCTCGGCGTAGCTCTGCGCGAAGGTGCCACTTGGTAGAGCCATCGGCTAGATCCTCTCGATCCGNNGAGGCTTCACGATCAGCACGGCGATCATGATGATGAACGGGAAGACGTTGGCCAGCCCCCCACCGGAAGGCATCAACGGATCGAGGTAGCCGGCCGCCAAGTTCTCGAGTATCCCTAGTATGATCCCGGCCACGATTGCCCCACCCACGGAATCGAGGCCACCGAGGATGACCACGGCGAGAGCTTTCAGCCCGACGTCGGCCAGCGGTGGAGTCACCCCCGAGACACCCGCCAGCAGAATGCCCGCCACCACACCGACCACAGCGGCGATCACCCAGACGAGGGCGTACACGCTGGTGGCGCGGATCCCAAGCCCGCGGGTCACCTGCTCGTCCTCGGCGGTGGCGCGCATGGCAAGTCNNCCGGCGGCACCGAGACCGAGCCCAGTTGGAGGGTGATCGTGGGTAGGGCGTTGTGGTAGGTCTTGTACTCGCCGCCCCACCCGAGGATGGAGATGCCCTCCAAGACCCCGGCCAGGGCTATGGTCATGAGGATGACCGCCAGCACCGGTTGGCCCAGCAACGGGCGCAGGGCCAGTCGTTCGATCACCAGACCCATTACCACGGCGACCGCGATGGCCGCGATGATCGCCGCCCAGAGGGGCAGGTGGAGCGGCACGAGGAACGTGTAGCCAAGGTAGCCACCGATCATGACGAAATGCCCCTGGGCGATGTTGAAGGCCTGAGAGCACTTGAAGATGACGACGAACCCGATGGCGATGAGGGCGTACATCATGCCCAGCGACAACCCAGTGATCAATAGCTGGAAGAAGAAGGTCATCATTCACCCGACCCGACGGTTGCGATGGTCAGCGTCGTCCTCATGGCTCCGGTGCGTCCGTCCTGATAGGTGAACTCAGCCTCGACCTCGACCTCCTTCTCGTCTCCGCTCAACGCCCTGGCAAGGCCGGCGTACCTCTCGCCAAGGAAAGACCGGCGCAGCTTGCGATTGCGGGTAAGTTCGAACTCGTCTGGGTCGAACTCCTTGTGCAGGTTGACGAACTTCTTGACCTGGCTGCCCGGGGGCTGCTCGCGATTGAATGAGCGGATCTCCTGCTCGATGAGTCCGTAGACCTCCGGCCTCCGCGACAGGTCCCGGAAGGTCGTGTAGCTGATCTTGTGTTTGTCCGCCCAGTGTCCGGTGTTGGCCGCGTCCACGATGATGACCGCAGTCAGGAAGTCGCAATCCTGACCTGCCAGTACCCACGCGTCCTTGATGTATGGACTGTATTTCAGGCGGCTCTCGATCTCCTGAGGGGCGATGCGCTCGCCGCAAGGCAGGGTGACGAGGTCTTCCATGCGATCGACGAAGACGAGTTGGCCGTCGGGCCCGACGGAACCGCTGTCGCCGGTGTGCACCCACCCGTCCTTGAGTACGCGAGCAGTGGCCTCGGGATCGTTGTAGTAGCCGGCGAAGGCGCCCGGATGGCGGGCGACGATCTCGCCCTCGGCGGTCACTCTGACCTCCACCCCGGGGTTGACCGACCCCGCTGAGCCGAGCGACTGCGCTTCCTTGGGCGCGCCCGCGACGCATCCTGCTTCAGCGCAGCCGTAGATGTTCTTCAGCGGGACATTGAGGCTGTTGAAGAAGCGCATGGCTTGTGGAGAGAGAGTCGAGCCGGAGGTATAGCAGACACGCGCGTGCGGCAGGCCCAGGCTGTCGCGGACGGGACGGAAGACCAGGAAATCGGCCAGCGGTTGCAGGAGCCGCGACATCGCGCCCGGGTTCTGCTTACCAAGCCTGGCGTCGGCCATCCTGTAGCCCACGGGCCCGAACCAGGCCGACACGGACCTCTTGAGGAAGCTGGCGCCGCGCAACTTCGCCTGGATCTGACCGGCCAGGCTCTCCCACAGGCGCGAGTTGTAGACGACGAGGCTGGGTGCGATCTCCCGGATGTCCTCCTGCTGCGTCTCGGAGCTCTCGGGGAAGTTGACGATGCCCCCCGAGAGGAGATGGCAGCCGAACGCCAACCACTGTTCGGTGATCCAGACGGGTGGCAGGTAGGACACGAAATCGTCATCGGAAGTGAGGTCGTCCAGGTCGCAGAAGCGTTGAGAATCGGTCATCAAGGAGCGGAAAGTGTGCATGGCCCCTTTGGGACGACCGGTGGTCCCGGCCGTGTAGACGATGGCGCAGATGTCGTCCGCGTTGCCTGCGGCCACGTTCTGCTCGAACACGCCCGGGTGCTGGCTTTCGTACTGCCGGCCCTTTTCGAGCACGTTCCGCAGTCCGATGAAACCCTCGATGTTCTGGTTACTGAGGCCCTTGTAGCGCCAGTAGACCGCCGCCTTCAGCGCGGGCAGCCGGTCGCGGATCTGTAGCAGCTTATCCGCTTGCTCCTGGTCTTCGACGATGGCGAAGTCGGCTTCGCAATCCCGCGCGACATGCTCGAGCTCGCTCACCGAAAGGTCGGAGTACAGACCCACGCTGATGCCGCGGTCGCTCTGAGCCGCCAGTTCCGCGAAGTACCACTCGGGCGAGTTGTCGCCGACGATCAGCAACCTGCTGCCCGGTTTGAACCCGAGCGACAGCAGGCCGAGGGCCAAGTACTTGACGTTGGAGAAGTAGTCCTGCCAGCCGTACGACTGCCAGATGCCGTAGCGCTTGTAGCGCATGGCCTTGTTGCCCGGTTTGAAGCGGGCGGCGTTGGCCGCCAACACCCTAGGCCAGGTATCCGGGGTATCCGCTACGACAGCCATCTCTTCCTTCGCCGGTAGTGCTTGATCTCGCGGTAGTTCGTGCGCAGGCCGCTGCTCGAGATGCCCATGTAGAACTCCCTGACATCCGCGTTGTCCTTGAGCGCGTCGGCCGGCCCGTCGAGAACGATCCTGCCGTTC
>PMIZ01000287.1:0-333 GCA_003157225.1 Actinomycetota bacterium
CGGCGTGATCACGCCCCGCTCCTCGGCCAGCATCTCGGTGGCGTACCAGTAGGGAGTGGAGACGACAGGCTTGCCGCTGCCCATGGCGTAGGCCAGCGTGCCTGACGTGATTTGTGCTTCGTTCCCGTAGGGAGTCACGTACAGATCGGCGCACCCGAGGAACTCGCACAGCTCTTGGATATCGACGAACCGGTTCAGGAACTGGACGTTGCTGGCGACGCCCAAGTTCTGGGCCAGGCGTTGAAGGGAAGTCCGGTATCGCTCTCCCTCCTTCTTCCTCACGTTAGGATGGGTGACCCCCAAGACCAGGTACATGAAATCCGGGTGGCTACG
>PMIZ01000287.1:426-2666 GCA_003157225.1 Actinomycetota bacterium
GCACCTCGTAGATGTCCCGGAGGAATCCCGCCGCCTTACTGCTCATCACGACCAGCTTGGCCGAGAGCCGGGCGATCTCTGAGGTGACGCGTAATTGCTCTGGAGACGGCTCCCTGAGCACCGTGTGAAGCGTGGTCACAACCGGCATGCGCAACTGTCCTATGAGATCCAGTATGAGTGCTCCCGCTACCCCGCCAAAGATGCCGTACTCGTGTTGGAGGCACGCAAGCTCGATCTCGTTCATGTTAAGGAACTCGGCTGCCAGCCAGTAGTCCCCGCGCCTTTCCTCACTTACCTCGAAGTGCACACGCTTCGGGTAGGGGTAGCCGCCGGGTAGGTCGTTCATGGCCACCGCCCATATATGACTTTCCGGGGCCTCCGCCGCCAGAGACTCAGCAAGATCCGTCGTGAAGGTGGCTATTCCGCAACGGCGGGGCACGTAGCCGCCGATCACGGCGATCCTGACAGGACGAGAGTCTGGACGCGCGCTGGACGACATGGCTACCTTCCTCTTCTTGCCCACCCGAGTATTGTGCACCACAGTGGACGGGGTTGCCGGGCCGGGCCGGAGCATCGAGGTGTCGTTATGGGACAGTGACCGATCGGCCCCAAGCACACGTCTTTGTGGGTTGCCCGAATGACTGATGTGTCACTCGCCGGGCGCCCGGGTCCTTAGTCTTCAGAGGTTTGGCTTCTCAGACGTTCACAAGCGCATAGGCATGGAAACCAAAGTCTACGCCCCTCCGTGAACCGATCGGCTCACCGGGTCGACCTCGTGGAGGCAGGCGGAACTTGTTGCGGCATCAACGGCCTTGCTCGTGGGTAGCATCGGCCTGATAACTAGCCAATAGTTTACCAGGCAATAGTCCGAGACGATCGAAGCCGGGTCCGGCTTTGGCCGCGGGGTGCCTCCGGAAGCCGTCAGAAAGCAGCCCCAACGGCGGCCCGCACATCATTACTTGCGCACTGTTCGTAGATAGTGCCGGCCCGTTTCGTCACTCCCGTCACCATCATCCCATGGTGGCAGTTCTGCAACCATGCACCTACGGCTCCCGGACGCCGCCGCAGGTGGTTCCGCTAGGGGACGGCTTTGCGCGTGTCTTGGAGGTGGTCCCACCTCAGGAAGATCTCTGCGGAAATCGGTCTGTCTCTCCGGAAAGCGCCTCCCGGAGCCGCTCTCGAAGCAACTCCAGGGTGTAGGGTTTCTGCACGAAGCCGGCCACGTTTTGGCCGGCAAGACGGGAGGTGACTTCTTGCTCGCTGTAGCCGCTCGAGAGAACCACCGGCACCTGGGGGTCCAGAAGGCGTAGCTCGCGGAAGGTCTCCTCTCCGTCCATGTGGGGCATGGTGAGATCGAGCAGAACGAGTGAGATCTCACCCAGGTGCTGGCTGTAGATCTGGAGAGCCTGGTGACCGTCGGCGGCGAGGAGGAACTCAAAGCCCAGGCGCTTGAGCATGCGCGCACCCAGAGTGCGAATGGTTTCCTCGTCGTCTACCAGAAGGACGGTGCCCCGGCCCTGCCAGTCGTCTACCTTTTCGGCGATCTTGGGGAGCTGGGCTCCCGCTTCGGCTGGTGGAGCCGGGAGCATGATGGTGAAGGTGGTACCCTCGCCGGGCTCGCTGCTGACCATAAGGGCGCCCTTATGGCCGCGCACGATTCCCTGCACCGCGGCCAACCCCAGGCCCCGGCCGGTGAACTTCGTGGTGTAGAAGGGCTCGAAGATGCGCTCTTGGGTCTCACGGTCCATGCCCGAGCCGGTGTCTGAGACTTCCAGGACGAGGTAGGCGCCGGGGGTCAGATCCTTGGCCGCGTAGGTGCGTCGGAGGTGCTCGCGCGAGCATTCCAGAAGCCTGGTGGAGATAGTGATGACCCCGTCTTCATCCCCCAGGGCTTCGGAGGCGTTCATGACCAGGTTCATGACCACCTGGCTGATCTGGCTGGCATCCCCGTGCATGAAGGGCAGGTCCTTCCCCAGGCGGAGATCGAGTCGGGCCTTTTTGGAGATGGTGCTGCGAAGGAGATCGACCATGTCGGTCACCAGCGCGCCCAGGTCGAGGGGACCCACCACGAAGTGGCCCCGGCCAGAGTAGGCCAGCATCTGCCGACACAGGTCGGCCGCCCGGTGGGAGGCGGCCATGATCTCCAAGAGGTTCTCCCGGGCCAAAGTAGAAGGGGAGAGCTCGTTCAGGGCCAGATCCGCGTTCCCGAGCACGCCGGTGAGGATGTTGTTGAAGTCGTG
>PMIZ01000111.1 GCA_003157225.1 Actinomycetota bacterium
TGTTTGGCGCGGGAGCTGGCTTTGCCAACCTTCACCGCCTGCGGGTAGGACTTCGCGATGAGGCGGATGCCATCTTCAGCCCCAGGGCCCAGAAACCGCCTCTCAATCTTGCCCTTAGCGCGCATGGGGAGGCTCGTCGACGCAGTACCGATCTCGCGCTGAGGCCCAACGCCTACAAGGAGCTCGAGGGTAAGCTGTCGGCCGCCAGTGAGCGTTTGCTGGGATTGGAGGACGAGCGTCGCAAGCAGGCCGCCACCTCATTCCGGCTGGAGCGCCTGGAGCGGGTTCTGCCACGGGTGACGGAGCGACAGGAGGTTCTTGAGGCCCTCGAGCGGTTGGGCGAGGTTCCCTCCCTACCAGACGGATGCTCCCTGGCCCGTGTCCAGGCGCAAACGGAGATTGGTTCGATTGCCACTCAAGAGAGCCTCTTGCTGGCAGAGGAGGAAAGGCTGCGGGGTGAGCGAGATGAGCTCGAGATTCCCGAGGCTTTGCTTACAAGAGCGGAGGAGCTGGAAACGCTTCGGGATCTCCTCGGAGCTCGGCGCAAGGCGCTTACTGATCTCCCGGGGGTGCGAGCGCGGGTAGAAGCTGCGGAGTCGGATGCCACTGCCATACTGCGGGACCTGGGCTATTCACCCACTTTGGCTGGGGCGGAGGAGCTGCGAGTCGACGTAGCGACGCGGGCTCGTGTGCGTGAGCTTCAGAAGACCTACGTGGGTCTTGAGGCTGACGGCAAGGCTATGAAGCGAAACATCTTGGAGGCAGACATCGCCCTCGGCACTCTCCGGGGAGAACAGAAGAGAGTGCCAGAGCCGAAAGACGCAGGGGCTTTACAGAGAGCGATTGCCTATGCTCTGAAACAAGGGGATCTGGAGAAGCAGTTACGGAACCTGGGAACTCAAATCGAGGTTGTCCAGAAGAGAGCAAGTGACCAGCTTTCAGCTCTTCTTCTATGGGGCGGCTCTTTGGAGGAGGCCGCGCGGCTTGCCCTGCTCCCTGTGGAGAGCGTTGATGGCTTCGAACGGGACTTTGTGGCCCTCTGGGCAACCAAAGATAGCTGCGAGGCCAAGGCCAAGGACTTGGATGACGAACAGGCACGTCTCCAAGAGGAACTTGACCGGCTTGTCGCCGAAGGCTCTCTACCAAGCGACGAGGACCTAGATGGGGCTCGCGAGGAGCGGCAAGAGTTATGGAAGGTCATCCGCGGTGCGTTGACTGAGGAAGATGTTCTTGAGGCCCAGAGCCCCGGGGACCTTGCACAAGCTTACGAGCAACTCGTGCGCCGCGCGGACGATCTTGTCGATCGCCTACGGCAAAATGCCGATCGGGTGGCGGGCGAGCGCCGGCTGCGGGTGGACCTCGGTCGAAACGACGAGTTCCGCCAGAGGCTAGACACCGAATTGGCGGTGCTCGGCGACCAAGTCGACAACCTGAATGGCCTTTGGCTCAAGGCCTGGGGGTCGGTGGGCATTGTCCCGCTATCGCCGGCTGAGATGCGGGCGTGGCTTGGACGCCACGAGAGGTTGGTCGCGACCATTCAGGTCTTTGACGAGCTCCTGGCCAAGCGGTCAGAGCTGGAAGGTGAAATCGAGCAGCTGCGGACTCTGGTGGGAAACGAGCTTACCATGCTGGGTGAACCCTGCGCTCCGGCTCATGAGAGTCTGGCCACTCTCATGGACCGGGCTGCCGCCGTGGTTGCTGCCGTTGACCAAGCGGAGCAAGAGCGGAATCGCATCGTCCGAGAACTGCAAAAAGGTGAAGAGGCCCGCAAGGGGCTGGAGAAGCTTCAGGCGGTCTGGGCGGGCGATATGAAGGCGTGGGAGGCGGCTTGGGCGGAGACCATAGGCGTTCTGGGACTTCCAGCAAAGATGAGCACGGAAGAAGTCGAAGCCGTTCTGGGCGCCCGCGAGAGTTTGTTTGAGAAGGTCGACGGTGTGGCGAAAGAACGGCTTCGGATACGGGGCATGGAACGCGACGGCGAGGAATTTGCCAATCGGGTGACCGCTATTGTCACGGAGTGCGCCTCCGACCTGGGAGAACTCTTAGCAGAGGAAGCAGCTACGACCTTGCTCGCGCGCTTCACCAAAGGTCAGAAGGCGAGTGATCGTAGAGCCACAATCGATGATCGGCTGCTGGAGATCCGTGATGGGCTCGGGGGTTTGGGGGATCGGCGGAAGCTGGCCGAATCAACGCTGAGCGATCTGGTTGGGCAGGCTGGATGCCAAGCTGCCGACGGACTCGCGGAAGTAGAGGAGCGAGTACAGAGATTCCGCGAATTGAGTGGGAGGCGGCAAGATCTCGACAGGCAGTTACGAGCCGAAGGACTGGCGCTCGAGGATCTGCTGGAGCAGGCCGCCGCCGTCGACCGAGATAGTCTACCCGGGGAGATTGTGCTGATCTCCCAGAGGACCACGGACATAGACGGCGAGCTCAAAGAGGCGCGTGAGGAGGTGGGCGGTTTCAAGACAGAGTTGGCGAGAATGGACGGAAGCGATGAAGCCGCCCAGGCGGCTCTAGAAGCGCAGGAGAAGCTATCTACCATTGGGCGGTTAGTGGAAGACTACGTCCGGCTAAGGCTGGCGGGCCTGGTTCTCGAGCGCGAAATCGATCGGTACCGAGAGGAGAATCAGGGTCCGGTTCTCCGACGTGCTGGCGAAATGTTCCAGGCCATGACAGACAACGCGTATCAGGGTCTAACCAGTGGCTTTGAGTTGGATGACAGGCAGGTGCTGCTGTGTCGACGGGCGAACGGTGAAATGGTCGGCGTTGAGGGCCTAAGTGACGCCACGCGTGATCAGCTCTATCTGGCCCTGCGCCTTGCCTATCTAGATCAACATCTGGGGCAGGGCGAACCCCTGCCTCTCATTGTTGACGATGTTCTCGTCAACTTTGACGACACGAGAGCAAGAGCGACGCTCGTGCTTCTGGGGCAACTTGCGGAGAAGACCCAGATCCTGTTCTTCACGCATCACAGACGCTTGGTGGAATTGGCCAAGGAAGCGATTCCGGCAGATCTCCTCGAGGAGCATGATCTGGATCTGTTCAGCAAGGCCGCTTCCTAATTCTGCGGCCTCTGTACTCCGCCTTCTTGGGCGGGAACCCGAGATCCCATCGGACACGCTAGCAAGGTGCGGAGGGATGGAACTGACCACTGGGCGATGTAAACGCATGATGTGAACCGACCAGACACGCTGGGCTGACGACCCAAGTCGTTGTACTCTAAGGCAGTTGAGCCAGTAGCTCCCAAGCTTGGTCAACCCGATCACGTGAGATGGGGTAGCGCAGGCGACAGGGATCCAGGTCGGCAATGCGGACCCGATCAAGCCCATCCGCATCTTTGAGCACCCA
>PMIZ01000083.1 GCA_003157225.1 Actinomycetota bacterium
ACCGAGCGCAAGCAGGCCGAAGCGGAACGCCTCCAGCTGGAGCGCCGGCTGCAGCAAAGCCAAAGGCTGGAGAGCCTGGGGGTACTGGCCGGCGGCATCGCTCATGACTTCAACAACATCCTCATGAGCGTGCTCGGCAACGCCGAACTGGCTCTGACCATTCTCTCTCCCTCCGCCCCCGCCCGGGAGAATCTCCTTGAGATCACGGCTAGCTCCCGTCGGGCCGCCGATCTCTGCCGGCAGATGCTGGCGTACTCCGGCCGGGGCCACTTCGTGACTGAAGCTATCGATTTGCAGGCGCTCATCGAGGACATGCTGGGCCTTCTCCAGAGCACTGTCTCCAAAAAGGCGCTCCTCAATCTCAATATGGGCAAGAACTTGCCGCCCATGCGCGGCGACGTCAGCCAGTTAAGCCAGGTGATTATGAACCTGGTCATCAATGCCTCGGAGGCCATCGGCGAGCGGAGCGGCGTCATCACCATCTCCACCGGCGTCACGGAGTGCACGGGTGAATACCTGGAGAGGACGTACGGAGAGGGGAACCTGGCTCCGGGGCTCTATCTCACCCTGGAGGTCTCCGACACCGGCGCCGGCATGGACAAGGCGACGCAAGAGCGCATCTTCGAGCCCTTCTTCACCACCAAGTTCACCGGCCGGGGCTTGGGACTGTCCGCGATCCTCGGCATCGTCCGCGGTCACAAGGGCGCTCTTCGGCTCTACAGTGAGTTGGGCAAGGGCACAACCTTCAAGATCCTTTTCCCTGTTTCAGAGACAGCTGCCGAGTCGCTCGCCCGCGCAAACGGCGCGACCAAGGACGATTGGCAAGGAGCGGGCACCATCCTTTTGGTCGATGATGAGGAGACCATTCGGACTCTGGGAGTGCGCATGCTGGCTTCGCTCGGCTTCACGGTTATCACCGCCGCCGATGGCCGCGAGGCCTTGGCGGTCTACGCCGAGCACCGGGATGAGATCACCCTGGTCTTGCTGGATCTCACCATGCCCCACATGGATGGCGAACAGACCTTCCGGGAACTGCGCCTCATCGACCCCGGGGTCCGGGTGGTCATGTCGAGCGGTTATGCCCAGAACGACATTACCGCGCGTTTCGCCGGCAAGGGCCTGGTGGGATTCGTGCACAAACCCTATTCCCTGGCAGAGCTTCGGGACCAGCTGCGGGCGGCGTTGGAGGGCATAGAGCCCGGCTCTGGTACCGCAGGAACTTGACTCTGTAGGACTCGCGGACTCTCGAGTCCAGCTTGTGCGAGGACGACCGCGTTAGGAAAAGAGCTCCGGCAGTTCTAATAAGGGTCGCCGAGCTCGGCTGGCTTTGAGTCGTGCGGCAAACGAGCTAGTTCGCCAGGGCCACCATGTGCTCTTAGTGATGGGTAGATGGCTCACCCGAAAGGGCGCCGCTGTCCGCTGTTGCTGAGGTTGTTGGCGCGGTTGCCGATAGAGTTAGCAGCCGAAGCCCGGCCACTGAAAGTCAACCACGCGAGCGCTCTCTCCATAGCGGGCCCACTCCGAGTCGCCGTCGCGGAGCGCGTCTGCCGGGGGTCGTGTGCGAAAGGGAAGGCGGCGCCAAGGACGAGCGGAACTATCTCGGACTCGTTCTTCTCGAGGCGCGCGAAGCCCCAACGTCGTTCCGCACTAACCTTGTCGACTCCTTTGTCCGATTATGAGAGAGCCACGACGACATGCCTGCTAGACGATGAAGGAAGGACAGATGGACACCCACAGTGCCGACATGGCTCTGCAAGCTGCCATCCAGATGGAGGAGCTCGGTCAGGACTTCTATGAGGCTCTGGCCAGCGTCAGCACAGACGCTGACCAGATCCGTATCTGCCGGGGTCTTGCTTTGGCGGAGTCTCGTCATCGGCATCTCTTTGGTCAACTCCGTAGCGAGCTGGTCGCTCAAGGTCGCACCGCTCGTGTCGCCGACGCCGACCTGGCTGAAGCCCGCCGAGTCCTCAAGGAAGTGGTGGTTCCGGATCGCGACCAGATGCTGCAGGCGCTCTCGGGGGGCGGGTCGGCCGACCTCGTGGACTGTGCCGCCGAGATGGAAAGGAACGCGATCAGCTACTACCGCAGCCTGGCTGAGCACATGAGCGAAAAGGGAGTGGTGCTGACCATCCTGGAGGAGGAGCTCGGCCACCTACGGGCGTTGGAGCAGCTGGGATCCCGACTGCGCTCCGAGCCGGCCTCGACCTCCTGATGGTTCGAGACTAGTTGGTCATAGTGACCGCTTCCTGGGGGGGCTCAAGTGAGGTTTGGGCGACCTGCCTGGTCTTGATTTGGACTAGGAGGGATCCTTTGCTTGGGCCGAGGTTTCCTGGACCTCGTGTCGCGTGGTCGAGTCACCCCGGGGCATGCAAGATCTGCCTGCATATGTGCCAGTTCAGGACCATCTTCCTTACCCTCTGAATGCCCCAAATGGCATAGCCCAGTTGGACCTCGACCTTTCCCTCAACGCAAAGCAGACCGCGCACCCGTCCACGACAAAGAGCATACTGCTTGTTGGGTATGGTCCAACCTGGCAAGGAGAGACGGGATAATGTCTCGCAGCACATGGCCCAGAGATAAATACACTGGCCCCGGGGGCGGGCTGTCCACCGGGCCAGGCGGGGGAACGTCCACGGGTCCCGGTGGGGGCGCATCCACTGGGCCGGGCGGTGGCCTTTCGACGGGACCAGGCGGAGGGATGTCGACCGGACCGGGCGGCGGGCTCTCTACAGGACCGGGCGGGGGTCTCTCCACTGGGCCTGGAGGCGGCCTGTCTATTGGTCCGGGTGGTGGTCTTTCCACCGGGCCAGGCGGGGGTCTGTCCACAGGCCTGGGCGGGGGAATGTATACGGGGGCGTGTGCGAGTCCCTATCGCAGCAACGTCCCCCCGTGGTCGGTGTTTGCGGAGGAGCTCGAGAGGCGAGGCATGAAACAGTACGCTGACTTAGTTAGGCACCATCTTAGGTAAGGCGAAGGACATATCTAGGGGCGTTCGAAGCGAACCGAGCCCACACCATTCGCCCATAGTGGGCACGTTTGGGGGCCCACCAGCCCATTCCCTGGGTCACCTTCTGGTCGGCCAGCTCCGCGGCGCCGGGGGAGGCGACCTGCTTAAGAACGAACCGGTAGAGGTACTTAGAGCAGAGGGACTCACATTGATCGTGCGGCGGCTCAGCGAACCGGACGCTGATCTCCTGAAGAAAAAAGCTACGGAAGCCAAGGAGGGCTAATGGGCGCAGGGGTAGCAGCGATAATCATCATAGTGGTGGTCTTACTGATCATCATCCTTTCGGCGGCAATCAAGGTCTTCCCCGAGTACCAGCGGGGCGTCATATTCCGGCTGGGACGGGTGAACCCGCCCAAGGGCCCGGGGCTCTTCATGATTATCCCCATCGTCGACCGGGTAGTGCGGATCGACTTGCGTACCATCACGTTCGAGGTGCCGGCGCAAGAGGTCATCACCAAGGACAACGTCCCGGCCAAGGTGAACGCGGTGGCCTACTTCCGGGTCGTCGACCCC